>CAYQOZ010000001.1:0-54546 GCA_964419355.1 uncultured Candidatus Cloacimonadota bacterium
TATTTAATTTTAAAATAAATGATACTGACCAATTTGTAGAGGGAGATAAAGCTGCCTATTTTGATTTCAAATTAGAAAAAATAGATCAAAATGGCGAAGTAATCCCTGAAGAAGACGGTGGCTATCCTGAACCACCAGATGGTGACTGGTGGACAACAAAAGGACAGTCAGATATTCATAATTATTTTACTTGTCTTGATGATGAAGATGGAACAAGATTGGCACTTCTTTTGAATTCAGCAACTGAACATGATTCGACACGCTTGATTTCAAAAGCAATTGATTTAGCTGGAATTGAATCTGATGAAGCAATAACAACATTTTTTGTAAAAGAAGGATTTTATCCGGGTACTTTAATTTATAGCGGACTCTTGCAACCAGGACATAGTGAAAGTAATGACATTTTGGCACTCGGTCATAATCACTTTACGGTTTACAACACTATGAATCAAGTAATTCCAAGTGTATCTACTCCTGAAGGTGAGCATTTTTCCACACATCTTTGGGTAGATAAAGATAGAAATTTCACCTGCCTTTACAGCACTGATTTGAAGATTTATATGCATTGGGGTTATTATGGTGAATACGAACAAAGTAGCCCTAATTTGGTAAAAAAATCTTTTATCTTCGATGAAGAGACGAGTGTAAACTATTTTACTGAAATAAAATATTTTGATCTCCGCTTGGATGGAGAACCATTTCATTATGCTCCACTTCCTGCAAACGAATATAATTATTTAGATGAAGATACCGGCAAAGAGTGGCTTCGAGTTCCCGCAAGCAAAGATATTTCTCAAGAAGTCTTATTAACAGGATTGAACCCCGGCACACATAGATTTGAAGTTCGTGCAGTAGATTTGCAAAATATTGCTGACGAAACACCTTCAAATATGATTTTCAAAGTAATTCAACCAATTACTGCAGATGAAAAAGAGGGTATTTTGGTATTAGATGATGCAAGAGCACATTCAACATATTCTCCTGAAGAGTATGTTGATTCGCTCTATTCAACAGATTACTATTTCCAAAATTATAGCGGAACAGTAGATGCATTCGATAGAATTTATTCTAACGCTACTGTCTGGAATGGTATTTCCGTGCCAAACAGAGAGCATGTTTTTTCTCCAACTGATCTTCAAAATTATAAAACAGTTATCTATTTTTCAGATAGACCAACAGATGCGAGCAACTTCGAAAAAGAATACAATCCGTTATATTTGTATCTTCGCGGTGGCGGAAACCTAATTTTTAGTGGTGCTGCAAATTTGAATAATGTAAACTCTGATTTAGCAAGAATACCACTTCTCAGTAAATATTTTGGAATCCAAACCGAAAATGATGATGCGATTGTAGCTCATAATAACAGCTGGATAACTGGAGAAAGCGTTAAAAGATATTTTGTTGAAGCTGTAAATAATACTACAGGCAATAATGTCTCTATCTTAAATCCTCACTTCAATGGTTCCGTTGAATATAATCCACTTACGCAAGATACTACTCTTGCGATTGCACCAATTTCATACTTCAGCAATGACCTGCTTATGGACGAGGTTGAGACGCTTTACACATTTGGTTGTAAACCGTATGGTGATGGTAATCTCGATCCAACAGAAACCGAATATGATTTTTTAACAGAGCAGCCTGTAGCGATTAAGAAACAAACAGATGAAAGTAGATGTTATCTCTTCGGATTTCCACTTTCATATATGGATCCAGTTGATGTAGAAATGATGTTAATGCAAATTATAGATGAAATTGAAGAATAGGTGGAGGAATTATGAAAAAATATTATAATAACCTAATTATTACCGTTTTAATGCTTTCATTACTGTTAATTTTTAGCTGTGAGGAAAAACAAGTTACAGATCCCGACTCAAATGATGATGTTGTAAATGTTGATGATGTTGATATTCTTTTGATAGATTCGTGGGATAGATATGAGATAATTAATCCTGCAATGCAAAAGAAAAATAACTATAACGATAGAGAGCGAGATGTTTTTCTTGTAGAAGAATCTTTTCTCACTATTAGTAGCCATGAAATTATTTTTCAAGATACGACTTATTCTTCAAATTCGGAAGAATTAGAAAGCATTCATCTGACTGATAATCAAATGTTTGTTGTAACTACTTCGGGCGACACAATCTATCATTACGATTATTTCTACAATATAGATTCAAAGGCTTTGTGGTTGAGAGAAGAAATAAGTGCTGATAATTTTTTGGCTGTTGACCCAACTATAATAGATACAGTTTGGCAAGATACCATAAGTTATGAAATAAATACAAATGATTATTTATTGTTATTTGTGCATACCCAAGGACCGGCTGTAGAGCTTCAAGAACCGGAGCAAAATGAGTCTATTCCTGAAGATGAGAATACAAATACAGATTTAAATATAAATTTTAAATGGGTTAGCACGGGTGCAGATGAGTATCTTCTTCAGGTTAGAAAAGATGATAACTTCTCTAACTCAAGTGGATTCGTTGTTGATACACTTTTGACGAGCACAGTGTCAGAAGGCTCTCCCGTAAATTACACACATTCTGAAGATTTCGATAATTTCAACACCTATTTTTGGAAAGTGAAAGCAGATAATGCTGGTTGGAGTGAAACTTGGGATTTTGAAACGAAAGATATTGTCAATCTCGTAACTCCAAGTAATAATATGTCTGTCTGTAAAAAACCACTCCTAAAATGGAGCGAATTTGATGGAGCTGCAAATTACAGCATTCAAATAGATACTACGACTACATTTAGCGGAGATGTGTTGGAAATTGAAACAAACGAAACAGAATATTCACTGGTAGATTATCTTGAAGATGAAAAAACATATTTTTGGAAAGTGTTGGCTGACAATGCTATAGATAGTGAACAAGAAGAATATTGGAGTGGTACTCGCCAATTTAAGATTGAAAAAAGCATTACCTTGACTACTCCAGAAAATAATGCTTTCCAAGTTGATATCCCGGTAGAATGTAAATGGGATTCACTCGATAATGCTCAAACTTTTACAATTCAAATTTCGGAAAATGCACCATTATTAGATGATAATGAATTGGAATATTTTGAAGATATTTTGATTGAAGAAACTGTAACCGAAGCTTCTTTTATTGAATCTGACATACTAAATGCCAACGAGAGATATTATTGGCGCGTTCATAGTGATGTGGCTACAAAATGGTGTAGAGTGGATAGTTTTTTGACTAACAACAGCGTTTTGTTAACGAGTCCAGTAAATGCAGATTCAAATATGGGTGTAATTCTCAAGTATAATTGGCAAGATTTTGAAGATGCAGATGAATACACCTTGCAAGTTGCAACTGATGATATTTTTAGTAACATTGTAATTGAAGAGATAACAACAAATTCAAATTGTATTCCAATTTATGAATTAAGTTCAGATTCACAATATTATTGGAAAGTCTTGGCAAATAATGCAAATGGTAATTGGAGTGAAGTTTGGTCTTTTAACACTACTTCTATTTCTAATAATGTTATCTTGTCTGAACCGACTAATGATACTATAAATGTTGCTCAGTTACCAACTTTAAAGTGGAACAAAGAAAGTGCTAATTACTGCCATATTCAATTTTCGGATACAGCATCTTTTGATAATTTAATTATTGATAAAATAGTAACAGATGATAGCTACACTTTGAAAGAAGAAGAAATTTTAACGCTGAACTCTACATATTATTGGAGAGCTTGTAGTGATTTGGAAAGTTGGAGCGATACTTGGTCATTTACCACTACCACAGGGGTTCCTCTTGATTTAGAAGCAAGCGTCAATATTGAAACACCAAATAAGATTGATTTAATTTGGAGCAGTAATTCTGGTGAGCATATTTCATATCATTTAGAGTATTCTTTAGATGAAGAAACTTGGGAGGAAATAGCAGAAATTGATGCTGATATAGTCGATTTAGAATATTCAGATTTAGGTAAAAATGTAAACACTACCTATTATTATCGCATTCGTTCTGAAAATCCAACAAGTTTTAGTGATTATTCAGAAATTGTTGAAATTATAACTCCTGATTTTGTTTTTGACCAGAATCCAATTTTGATTAATATTGGAAATGGTACTTTTGAAATGGGAAGCGTAGATGGTAATGAGGACGAAATGCCGGTGCGTGAAATAACCTTAACAAATTCTTTCCAAATTGCCGAAACAGAAATTACAAACGCTCAATATTGCGAATTGCTAAATTGGGCATTAGGTAAAGGCAAAATAAAAGGAATTTTGGATAATGATTTTAATTACACTTCCGATGCTATTCAGTTTGAAACGATTTTGGATTCCACAAATACAGATTATCAATTAAATTACCGAAGTGCCGAAGAGGCGTTTGATGTTGTAACCGAGATGGGTGATTACCCAATTGCGGCTGTAACTTGGTATGGTGCCGCTGCTTATTCAAATTGGTTAAGTGAAGTAACTACCAACTCAGAACTTTACACAATCTCCGCATCACCAATATGGGGATGCAACACTTATGGAGAAACTGGCTATCGCCTTCCAACCGAAGCAGAATGGGAATTTGCTACAATTGGCGGAAATAATAGTAATAACTATCTTTATAGCGGAAGTAATGATATTGAAGATGTGGCGTGGTATATTATGAATTGTGATGAGATTCAGGCAGTCGCCACAAAAGATGAGAACGAACTCGGCATTCATGATATGAGTGGAAATTTGTGGGAATGGTGCAATGATTATTATGCTGAATACGATCCAAACAATACTGAAAATCCTGAAGTGACTATCGGTAGTTATCCATTCAAAAAGGTAATTCGTGGCGGTAGTTGGGAATTTAGTGAGGATTATCATCGAAACACAAATAGGTCTAGTTGCAAAGCAAACTTAGATTATGGTAAAGTGAATACCTGCATTGGTTTTAGAGTTGTGCTAATTGGTGAATAATCTGTGATTTTAAAACATAAAAAAAACAGCACCTGATTTCGGGTGCTGTTTTTAAATAAAGATGAAAAAATATTATTATACTATTGGTGAAGTTAGTAATTTATTAGATATAAAACAATATGTTTTACGCTATTGGGAAAAAGAATTTTCGCAAGTTCATCCACAAAAAAGATTTGGTCGTAACCGCAAATACAGCCCAGACGACATCGAAACTTTAAAAAAAATTAAACATATGCTGTATACTCAGAAATTCACAATTGCGGGTTGTAAAAAAAAATTAAGAGAGATGAAAAATGCACCAAATCAGATTGAGCTTGACTTTTCGGTAAGTAAGAAAGAGGTTAAAAAAAAACTTAAAGATGATTTATTGGAAGTAAAAAAAATACTTTTAAGCAAATAAAAAAAGCCGACTTTGTCGGCTTTTTTTTATGATAATTCCACAATTATTTTTTATGAAAACCTTTACCTTTTCTGCCAAAACCAGATTTATGATTTTTCATAAAATCTTTCGCTTTTTCTTTCTGTTCAGCGGTTAAATTTTTCCACATTTTCATGCGAACATCAACGCGACTGTTCATCATCGCAAGTTTTTTATCCATAATTTTAGCGTTAACTTTTTTAATTAATGTAAAATTATGTTTCATCATTGCCTCACGTTTTTCGATTTGTAGAATCTGAATATCGGCATGAATCTGAATATTAGCTTTTTCAACTTCAGCGCGAAGTTTTTTGCCTTGCACTACTTGCTCATCAGTAAGTTCCAAAAATTCTGCCATCATTTGCAACATGCCTTCGCCTTCGCCTTCGCCACAATCTGCCACAATAAATTGTTCACCTTTTTGCATTCGTGGATGTTCCATACCTTGATGACAATCCTTCATCTTTTCGTGTTGGAATCCATCCATTTTACCTTTGCAAAAATTGTCACCAAAAGCTGAAAGCACCGCAATTGACAACATTGCCACGACTACTGTTAAAATGATTTTTTTCATCATTTCCTCCTTTTTATTTTATTGAAATTTATTTCCAATGTCCGGGAATCCACGCCCAGCCACTATTGGCTTTTTTCCAATGTCCTTCTTTCCAAATGCGATTTCTCTTTTTTCGCTCCCATCTACCTTGCACCCACACATATTTTTGTTTGCGTTTATTCCATTTCCAGTGCCCAGAAACCCAAACAGCATTGTGCTTTGGTTTTTTCAACTTAATTTCTGCTTTTTTTGTCGGTGGAGCTTGTTGGATGTAAATGGTTCGAGTGGCACAACTGCTTCCAAACATGACGACAAATAACATCGTAACAAAATACATTCTTTTCATTTTCTTCTCCTCATTTCCCTGTTTTTTCTCATTTTCAGAAATCTTTGCAACTCTTTTGGCTTCATCTCTTTTCTCATTTCTATGATATTTTTACCAAGTTCACGTTCCATTTCAGTTTGGCTATTCAGCATTTCATCTAATTTATTAAAAAGTTCTTCGTCCGAAATTTCTGGATTTACCACCATTTGCATAAAATTTTCTCTATTTTTGTGAAATCCCTTTCGGAGTGGATGCACTTTTTCTATTACTATTTGGTAAATAGATTTACATCCATCTGCAGTTTCGCAATTTATTTTTGACGCAACGAAGTGTAACCTTGCAATGGAAAAAAGGATAGCAATATTAAATGCTAACGAAATGATAAGCAAAATAAATAGTGCTTTTTTTGACATTATTCTCCCTCCGCAAAATAGGAGTAAAGGCTTTCTTCTCCAATTTGAATATTTTCATTCTTTTGAGCAAAAGTAAGGTTACTCAAAAGAATACCGGAAAGGAAAGAAAAAATAATTGATGCCGCAATCGCAAAATCAATAAATCGATGAAACGGCTTGTAGCTTATGACAACATCCGTTTCAACTTCTGCCAAAATACGCTTATTCAGAAACTCTGAAACTTCTTCATTTTTGTACTTTGCCAAAAACTCATCGACAAATTCTGCTGTTTTTTTCTCAAATTCTTTCATTTTTTCCTCAATTTTTTAGACATTATTTTTCGCTTTATACTGCAAAATATTTTTTTTTAATTTTCGTTTTGCTCTTACTAAGCGGCTATCTACCGCTGAAACAGTGCATTTTAAAACTTTTGCAATTTCTTTGTAGCTCATTTTTTGGTAAAATTGCAATTCGATAATAAATGCATCTTCTGGTGAAAGTTGTTGTAAACATTTTTTCACCATATCATTTTTTGACGAATTATCTTCCGCAATCTCTTCCGCTATATGATCTAAATTTGCTGTTTGCTCTTTTTTTTTTCGCACCTTAATTACATTTAAAGCTTTATGATAGGCGGTGGTAAACAAATATGAACGATATAATTTTGCATCCACATTTTCCATTTTATGATAAAAAGAAATGAATGTTTCTTGTAACACATCTTCCGCATCTTCACGATGTCGCAAAACCCTCAACAAATAGTTGAATATCTTCTTGTTTTCAATTTTTAGTATCGTCCTAAATTCACTTTTTTTCATCAATTTTACCTTTTCTCACTTTGACAATGAAAACAAAAAATATCTGCACTATTTTTGTAAATCAATTTCTTTAAATAAAAATCCTTGCCAGATAAACAGATAGATTTTTTTTCGTATCAGAATAAGTATTATTAGGATGGTTTATTATGTCGAAAGTTTGTGATATTTGTGGAAAAGGAGCACAAAGGGGAAATCATAGAAGTCACTCTTTGAACGCTACTAAAAGAAAATTTTATCCGAACCTTATAAAGATGAAAGCCGAGATTGACGGTGAAGTTAAAAAAGTGAAGGTTTGTGCTTCTTGTCTAAAAGGCAATAAAGTAAGAAAAGTTCTTTAGTTTCAAGCAAGACCGAATTAATTTTCGGTCTTTTTTTGTTTTAGCAATACAATTAATTTAAGGAGCGACAAATGGAATTTATTATAGAAAAAATCACCGTGCCAGATGGCTGTAATTTGATATTCGGAATGTCTCATTTTATCAAAACGGTAGAAGATCTTTATGAAGCAATGGTAAATTCTGTTCCCAAAATTAAATTTGGACTTGCTTTTAACGAAGCATCCGGACATTGTTTGGTAAGAAAAGAAGGAACCGATAATGAATTGATGGAAATAGCTGTTGAAAATCAATTACGAATTGGAGCAGGACACACTTTCCTGATTGTAATGAAAGATGTGTTTCCGATTAATGTTCTTCCAGCTATAAAAAATTGTCGAGAAGTTGCTTCTGTTTTTTGTGCCACAGCAAATCCTGTGGAAATAATTATGGCAAAGACTGAGCAAGGAAGAGGAGTTCTTGGCGTTATCGATGGTTTTTCGCCAAAAGGAATTGAATTAGATACAGATATTACAGACCGTAAAAAATTGCTGCAAAATATTGGTTACAAAAGATAATGAAAATTTTTAGCTATTTGGAAAAAAGAGCGAAATGATTGTAGAAATTAGTCGTGAACAAGCAGATGAAATGATTGCAAGAATTTCAAAATTCATCGTGAATCGAAAGATGGCAGCTCCGGCTATAATAACAATCGAATCTCTTAGACCACTCAGCAGAATAGGAAGTCAATTACTACATTTTTTAGCTCCTTTTGCGGAAATTATTTTTAATGCGGAAGAGTATCAAAAATTTGCAATTTTGCTAGAAGATCAGGAAAATATTAAAAAATTAGTTCAAAAAATTGATGAAATTGATTCAGAAATGTTCCAAAAAGAACGCAAACAAAAAAAACTTCTTAGAAAAAGAAGAAATAATAAAATTAAAAATTTCTTTAAGTTTAGAAAAAAAAAGTAGTGAGATGGAGGTAGATATGTCCAAACAACTTCAAAGAATTATCGCAACTGATTGTGGTAGCACAACAACAAAATCAATTCTCATTGAATATGTAGATGGTGAATATCGCCAAACTGTTCGTGGTGAAGCTCCCACAACTGTGGAAAAACCTTTGAACGATGTTACGAAAGGTGTCGTAAATGCCGTAACCGAATTGGAAGAATTGGCTCGTTTGAAATATAACGATAAAAATATAAAATTTATCAAAGATAATACTATCTGGCTTTCCGAAAAAGAGGGTGAAGGTGTGGACGCTTATGTTTCTACGAGCAGTGCTGGTGGTGGTTTGCAAATGATGGTTACCGGTGTGGTTGCCAAAATGACTGGTGAAAGTGCGGAACGTGCTGCTCTCGGAGCTGGTGCAATTGTGATGGACCTTATTGCCAGCAATGATAAACGTGCAAACTATGAAAAAATCGAAAGGATTCGACAGCTGCGACCTGATATGATTTTGATGGCTGGCGGTGTAGATGGCGGAACCACTAAACATGTGGCAGAAATGGCAGAACTTGTCGGTGCCGCCGACCCCAAACCAAGGCTTGGTTCCAGCTACAAACTTCCAATAATTTATGCAGGAAACAACAAAGCACAAAATATCATAAAAGATGTTTTAGAACAGAAAACAGACCTCATTATTACAGATAATCTCAGACCAATTTTAGAAAAAGAAAACTTGGGACCTGCACGAGATAAAATTCACGACCTTTTCATGGAACATGTGATGGCACAAGCTCCTGGTTACAATAAATTGATGAGCTGGACAAAAGGACCAATTGACGACAAGCTACAAAGTATCCCAATTATGCCAACTCCGGCGGCGGTGGGAAATATTATGCAAACAATTGCAAATGTGGAAGATATTGAAGTTTTGGGCGTGGATATCGGTGGCGCTACTACTGATATTTTTTCTGTATTTACAGAAGAGAAAATTTTCAATAGAACAGTAAGTGCAAATCTGGGAATGAGTTACAGTATTTCCAATGTATTAGCAACCGCTGGATTAAAAGAAATCTTACGCTGGGTTCCATTTGATATTGATGAGTCCGCTCTTCAAAATATGATTAAAAATAAGATGATTCGCCCAACTACTATTCCGCAAAAATTGGAAGAGCTAATTTTGGAGCAAGCTATTGCCAAAGAAGCCCTAAAATACGCTTTTATCCAGCATAAAGAATTTGCGGTTGGCTTGAAAGGTGGACAAAGAAAAAAAGATATTTCGGAAGCATTTTCGCAGGACACTTCGGGAGCCAGTATTGTGAATATGATGTCGCTCAATCTCTTGGTGGGAAGTGGTGGCGTTCTTTCACACGCCCCTCGCAGACATCAAGCGATGATGATGATGATTGATGCATTTTTGCCAGAAGGAATTACACGACTTGCCGTTGATAGCATTTTTATGATGCCTCAACTTGGTGTGTTGGCAGAAATCAGCGAAAAAGCTGCGACAGAAGTTTTCGAAAAAGATTGTCTTATACATTTAGGAAGTTGCGTAGCTCCGGTTGGAAATATTAGAGCTGGAAAAATTGCACTTTCTGTAAAAATAGAACTTCCAAACGGAGAAATTTTCCAAGAAAAAATTCCTAAAGGCGAAGTAAGATTGATACCTTTAGGAGTCGATGAAAAAGCCAAAGCAACCTTAAAACCCGGAAAAGGCTTGGATCTTGGAGAAGGTAAAAATCAAGAAATTGTTACAGAAATTGGTGGTGGCGTGGTTGGAATTATTCTCGATACGCGTGGCAGACAACCTTTTGAACTGCCTACAGAAACTTCCGAACGCATTCCTCTTCTAAAAAAATGGATTGAAGAATTTATGGCTTATCCAAAAATCATTACCCAGTCAGGAGGTAAATAATGGCACAAGCATATTCCCCCGGTCTTAAATGCACCGATAATATAATTCTTAAAAAAGAGAGAATCCTTCCGCTAAAAGGAAGAGTAATTGTGAAAAAAGGCGATAAAGTAAAAGCAGAAGATGTAGTTGCAGAGACTCGTCTTCCTGGTAAAGTCATTCCTTTTAATCTCGCAAATAAACTTGGCGTAACGCCAAATTTGGTTCATCAATATCTCAAAGTAAAAAAGGGTGATGAAATTAAAAAAGGACAATTAATTGCACAGACAAACGGATTTTTTGGCTTTTTTAAGACCTCTGTAAAATCTCCAATTGAAGGTGAGATTGAAAATATTTCCAAAATAACAGGACAGATGTTATTGCGCGAACCACGCATTCCAATTCAGGTGAAAGCTTTTATTGATGGCATTGTAGTTGAGGTGGTTGAAGAAGAAGGCGTAGTTATAGAAAATAAATCTGCATACATTCAAGGAATTTTTGGCATTAGCGGAGAGCGTTCAGGAGAGATAAAAATTTTGGTTTCTGCTCCGAATGAGGTAATTGATGTCGCTAAAATAGATGATTCTTGTAAAGACAAAATCATTGTTTGTGGTGCTCTTATCTCTTACAACGCAATCAAGCAGGCTCAAAAGGTTGGAGTTACGGGTATTATTTCTGGTGGTATTGACGATCGTGATCTCAAAAAATTACTTGGTTACAATATTGGCGTTGCCATTACTGGTCATGAAAAAATTGGTTTAACTCTTGTTATTACAGAAGGTTTTGGCGAAATCAAGATGGCAGCAAAAAGCTTTGAATTGCTAAAAAGATTTGAGGGAGAAAAAGCATCAATTCACGGCATTACTCAAATTAGGGCTGGTGTGATGAGACCTGAAATTATTATCCCTCGAGAATTTGATGAGAAAGAACTTGTTGCTCCCGAAGATAAAATGGCTACTTTGGAAATCGGAACTACAATTCGTGTGATTCGCCAACCGAATTTTGGATTAATCGGAAAAGTTACTGGTTTGCCAGAAAAATTGACAAAAGTAGAGAGTGAGACGATGGTTCGCATTTTAGATGCTGAATTAGAAAATGGTGAGAAAGTTACTATTCCAAGGGCAAATGTAGAAGTTATCGAACATTAATTATTTTTGATTGTAAATCATTGCCTTTTCTTGACAGCATAGAAAGATAGAACATTCGTAATATATCAAACTTGAGGAGTGAAGATGGTAAGTAAAGCTCAAAAGTTCAGGTTAGGAATCTTTATTGTCGTTACATCGCTGTTGTTAATTAGTTTTCTTATGCTAATTGCTGGAAAAAAAATCATGGAAAAACGCGATAATTATTCCATAAAATATGAAAATATCTCGGTAACTGGTCTCCAAATTGGTGGTCCTGTAAAATATCATGGAATCCAAATTGGGAGAATAGATGAAATAAATATTGATTCAGAAAATGTGGCAAATGTCATTGTTTTAATCAGTATAAAAGAAGGCACTCCTTTAAAAGAAGACATCGAGGCAACATTGGTTCCAATCGGCATTACGGGACTTCTCCAAATAGAAATTACAGGCGGAACCAATGAAACGAAATTATTAAAACCCAACTCTTTTATTCCACCTGGAGCTTCTATGCTAGGTAATATAACCGGAAAAGCAGAAGTCATTGCAGAAAAATTGGAGATTTTATTGAACAATTTTACGCAACTTACTAATGAAGCAAATCGGAAAAAACTTAACAACATTCTCACAAATACAGATATAATTGTAGATGATAACAAAAATTCTATCAATATTATTGCAGATAATTTTGCTGAAACTTCTATCGAATTAGCAACACTTACAAAATCTGCCCAAAAAAGTGTTCAAAGCATAAATGAAATAATAGACAGCGGACACATTAAAAATATCCTAATAAATTTAGACGAAACATCTTCCGAAATTGCTGATTTAGAGTTGAAAGAATTGTTGAATAACACAAATAAAACTATAGCCGAATTAGAAAGAACCGTTACAGAGATTGGTGCAACCCATCTTCGTAGCAGACAAGATATTCTCGATATTGTCGAAAGTTTGAAAGAAACGGTTGAATACTTGAATGACTTTTCTCGTCAAATTTACGAAGACCCCTCATTATTATTACGCACAAAACGAAAATAAAGGTGAAAAAATGAAAATCTTAAAATTTGTAATCATCTCAATTTTATTAAGTTTAATGCTTGGATGTATAACCACTGAATTGCTCACCAGAAATTATTATGTATTAGAATATTTTAAACACACTGAAAAAAATGAGTTAAAACAAACTGAACCTTATGAAGCATCAGTTTATGTTATGGATGCAGAAATTCCAAAATCATATAAAAGAAAACAGCTTGTAGTTCGCCATTTTGGACCACGCATAACATATAGTGATTATGAACTTTGGGGCGTTGACCTTTCCAAAAGTATTCCGGATTTAGTAGCTTCAAGGTTAAGTAGCTACAACATTTTTAGTAAAACGCAAAGAGAATTTTGGAACACAAGACCAGAATTTGAGATAATGATTTACATTAATAGTTTAGAATTGAATAAGTCTGCTTCTATTTATCAAGCACGCTTAAATATCTCTTTTATCCTTAAAGAAACTGGTAATGAAACCCATCTTGTAAAATATTCTGTAAATGATGAAAGAGCGTTGCTCGCAAAAGATTTAGATACTTATGTGCAAACAATTAATGAGATGATTTTAGAACAATCTGACAATTTTATTCGCAAAATATTAGTGTTTCAAAACAAGCTTAACATAATTAAAGAAACCGAACTCGATGGAAACAAAGACTCTTCTATTATTGCTTTTGAAGAAGAACAAACATTTAGTGGAAAAGGATTATTGCTTCTACCCGCGTTATCTGGAACTGATAATGAACCGTATTACATAATTAAGGATCAAAAAGGCAACGAGAAAAATGTAAAACCTGGTGAAGAAGTTCCGCTAAAAGAAGGAAACTATAAAATATCTTACGGTTCTGGAAATGAAAAGCAAAGAATGAAAAAAGAAAAAGTAGAGATAAGACCAAGATATAAAACTATTATAGAACCAAATTGGGGTTGCCTCATTATTGATATCATTGACGAAAATCGAAATTTTGCCAAAGTGAGATATGAAATTTTTAATTTGAAAAATGGAGAGAGTTTTGGAAGTGAATTCCCGGCAGAAGAAGAAGTGGGCGAGCAAGATGAAATTTGGATGTTGGAACCCGGATTATACAAAATAACCGTAAATAACGAACCCTTCAATGCTTACCGTGATTTTACAACTGTAAAAGTGGAAAAAGGTAAATTGCGAGACCTTACCATCGTGATGGATATCGATGATGATGGAAATCCTACAAATCTAATTGGAAGCGGTATTTTAGGTGATAGCTTTCTTGAAGTAACTTCGCAAAAAATAAATATTAGCAGTGCCATTCACGGAAATTTTAATTTTAACAGCGACAATGAAAATACTGAAAATCAAGAGTATTCGTTAGCTTTAAATGGGCAGTTGGATAATCGTTTGATTTACAAGAATGGTGCATTCAATTACACATTGAAACATCTAATGGAAATTGGCGTTACAAAAGAATATGATGATGATTTTCATTTAGCGACAGATGATTTTGATTTAAAAAATACAGGAATATATTATTTTCTGGAAAATCTTGGATTTTATGGAAGATTTGATTTAAATACTCATCTTTTTGATAAAAAAGAAGCAGGCTCTGATACAACGGAAATTGTAGTTGAGCCGAGTCTCTTCCCACTAAAATTAAAAGAGGGTTTTGGTATTAATTACCGTATTCTAAAATCATCAAAAGCAAACTTAAATATTCGAAGTGGTTTGGGTTTTAGGCAAGACTTTAATAATGATGTCCTCGAATTGATAGATTACGATAACAATTCCTATAAATACGAAAATAAATCGAATACAGTAGAAAAAGGTATTGAATTTTCCGCAATTGGAAATTTTAAATTGCCTTTTAATCTATCATATTCGACGAATATAGATGTGCTTTTTCCTTTTCAAAAAGATGAAAATTCGACTTATGAATGGGAAAATATTTTTAATCTAAAATTATTCAAATACATTTCATTAGATTATAAACTCAAATTGGAAAACAAAGTTGATAATGATATTATCACAAAACACAGCTTATTCCTGCGCCTTACTTATTTTCTAAAATAAAATGAAATACGAAAGAGAAACTCTTTTTTTGGAAGGTGAATTAACGCAAAAAACCGTTAATTCACTTTTGATAAAATTTGAGAAACTCTCTTTTGACAAAATAGACGCGATTGATTTCGGAAAAGTTACAAAAACTGATAGTGCCGGCATTGCATTTATAGATACTTTGCTGATAAACAACAACTCTCCAAAATTAGTAAACCTAAATAACAATATTGAAAAATCTTTCAAAACTTTCTCTTCAATTGGAATCAAGGCAATGCCCAAATCGAAAAAAGATAATTTTTTTATTCAAACCGGGGCACAATTATTTGATTTTTTACTGGTTACTAAATCGGCAATTTTTCTAGTTTCGGATATTTTTTATTGGTCATTTGTGGGATTATTCAATAAAAAAGGACAAAGAAAAGATTCCGTGATTCATCAAAGTTTGTTTATTGGAGTAGATGCGTTGGGGATTATCGCTTTACTTTCTTTTATTTTGGGATTGATTCTTGCCTTGCAATCAGCCGCTCAATTAAGACAATTTGGGGCAAATATTTTTGTGGCTGACTTAATGGCTGTCTCGATGGTAACTGAAATGGGACCTTTTTTGACAGCGATTATTATTGCCGGAAGAAGTGGTTCCTCGATTGCCTCCGAAATTGCTACAATGAAAGTAACCGAAGAATTAGATGCTCTTAAAATAATGGCTATAAATCCAGTGCGATATGTTGTCGTTCCCAAATTCCACGCAATGACCCTTTGCATGCCACTTTTGGTAATAGTATCAGCTTTAATCGGGATTTTTGGGGGTTTAATTATTGCCGTTACCTATCTCGATCTTTCTGCTGTGGCTTATATAAATCGCATTTTTGAAGTTGTGAAATTTCGTGATACCATTATTGGGTTAGGAAAAAGTTTTTTCTTTGCTTGGGCAATCGTCATTATCGGAAGTTATTATGGATTCAATGCGGAAGGCGGAGCAGAAGGTGTGGGAAAAGTTACAACTAAAGCGGTCGTTTCTTCTATCTTTTGGGTAATAATTTTGGACGCAATAAATAGCATGGTATTTTACTTCTAATATGAAAAAGCCAATAATTTCCGTCAAAAACTTGGTTGCTAAATATGGAGAGAATACTATTTTGGAAAATATATTTATCGATATTTTCCCTGAAGAAATTACTGTAATTTTGGGCGGAAGCGGTTGCGGAAAAACAACATTGGTAAAAAATATTATCCGCCTTTATGAACCTTTTTCCGGCAAAGTGAAAATATTTGGAAAAGATGTAACCAAAATGGATGAAGCAGAATTTGAGGATATTTTGCAAAATATTGGAATGCTCTTCCAAAATGGAGCTTTGCTAAACTCGATGAATGTTTTCGATAATGTTGCAATTCCCTTGGAACAACACACAAATCTACCTCGAGAAATAATCGAAAAAATAATTCGAGTAAAATTGAAATTAGTAAACTTGGTAAACGCCGAAAATTTACAGCCTTCCGAACTTTCTGGTGGAATGAAAAAAAGAGCCGCTCTTGCTCGTGCAATTGCCCTTGATCCCAAAATTCTCTTTTGCGATGAACCATCTGCAGGATTAGACCCCGTTACGAGTGCATCTTTAGATGAGCTCATTTTAAATTTAAAAAACCTTCTCAAAATGACCATCATTATTGTAACCCACGAATTATCTAGCATTCATCGAATTGCAGACAGAATTATTTTTCTGGATGATGGAAAAGTCCTTTTCAGCGGCACGCTTAAAGAAGCAAAATCATCTAATATTTCAGAGATAAAACACTTTTTTGATGCTGGAAGTTTTGATTAACAAATTAGTCAATTCGTAATTTTATTTACCGTAAATTTTAATCACATCTTTTTCTATTGAGGTTGGAATCATGCCGGAAATACTTTCGTTATTTTTTAATTTATCTCTAATTTCAGACGATGAAATATCAATTGGTTTTATTTTGATAAATTTTAGTTTTGAATAAAATGAAAGTTTTTTGAGCTCTTGTAAATCTGTTCTGGGACGGTCTAAAACCACCATTTGAGTTTCTTCGGGAATTTTTTTATATTCGTGCCAGCTTGTTAAGTTCTTTGCATTATCAGAGCCAATAATAAAATAAAATTTGTCGGCAGGATGTTTTTTTTTCAGTCGTCTGATTAAATTAATTGTGTAGCTGAAATTATTTTTGGTAAGATCTTCCTTTGAAAGCTTGAAATGTGGATATTTCGACAATAGTTTCTGCAATAATTTTATTCTTTGATTGATGGAAGCTACACTTTTTTTTTGAGGATGATTACCTGACGGCAAAAACCAAACTTCATCCAAATTTAATTCATTAAAAACAATTTCAGCAATGGCAATATGCCCGTTATGAACAGGGTCAAACGAGCCACCCAATAATCCGATTTTCATATTTTATTTTGAAATGTCTGTTAATTTTTCTGCTTCTTTGCTATCTGGGTATTTATTAATTAACTTTGCCGTAAATTCTGCCACCTTTTTAAGATTTTCCCTTTTTTGGAATATTTTGATAGAATAGTAGAGAGATAATTTGTCTATTTCGTTGATATTTCCCAACTCAATAATTTCATCAAAATATATTAACGCCGCACTATAATCATACATTTTGAAATAAACATAACCATTATTATACTTTTTTTCTAGTAAAGAATAATGACATTTTTGAATGTATTCAAAAGCCTCTTTTTTCTTTTCATCGAATGGAAATTTCTCAATAAAAATTTCAAAAGAGATGATTGCTTTTTTGGTTTCTTCTTGAGTGTAATTTGACGGAAGTGATTCTTCAAAATAACAAACGGCTGTCTGAAAAAAAGCTTTATTTACATTTTCATAATCAGGAAATAGCCGAATTACCTCTTCATATTCAAATCTTGCTTCCATAAATTTATTCAAATGAAAATAGCAATCAGCTAATTTTATTTGTGCTTCTGCCGTGTAAATTGAGTTTCGTTCAAATACAACATCTGTATAAAATGGGATGGCTTTGTTGTGTTTTCCTTTTTGGAAATACTTATCTCCAATCTCCATTTTTCTTTCAACCGACATATCTTTGGTTAGCTTATTTGCGTTGCAGCCAAATAACAATATGCTCAACGTGATGAGGTAAAATAAATTTTTCAAAATAACTCCTCTTTTATGCTTTCTCAAAAAAAGCTTTATATGCTTTGTAGGAAGAATAGATGTCCGCCTTGCTGGTAAGTTCATAAAGCGAATGCATTCCCAAAACACCGGGACCGCAATCAATAACTTCTGCTCCATGTTCTGCCATAAATTTTGCAATTGTGCCACCACCGCCTTCATCCACTTTTCCCAAAGCGCCAGTTTGCCAGTTTACTTTTTCTTCATTAAATATGGAAATTATTTTGGAATTAAATTCAGCGTTAGCATCGTTTGAACCACCCTTTCCGCCGGCTCCGGTATATTTTGTAACACTCACGCCAAAACCAAGATGAACCGCATTCTCTTTTTCATGAACTTCTGGGTAATTCGGATTAATTGCGGCATTTACATCTGCAGATAATATTTGACTCTTTATCAAAGTTTTTCGCAATGTATCGCTATCATAATTTTCACCGTTATATTTTAGGAGGTCAGCAATAAAATCAATAATAAAAATTGATTTTGCACCAGTATTACCATCACTTCCAATTTCCTCTTTATCAGCCAAATAAACGATTGCTGTTTTTTCCAGATTTTTTGTGGCAAAAATAGCTTCCGCTGAAGTGTAAGCACAAATTCGGTCATCTTGTCCATAACCCATCAACAAGCTTTTATCAAGTCCAACATCGCGTGCTTTTCCGGCTGGGACAAGTTGTAATTCAGCACTCAAAAAATCTTCTTCCACAATGCCATATTTTTCGTTCAACAAAACAAGTGCATTCAATTTTACGGCATCTTTAATTTCTTCATTTTCTTTATCTAAGTATGGAATTGAGTTGAGAACAAGATTCATTTTTCCTGCATCAACTGCTTCTCCAATTTTTTTGCTGTATTGAGTTTTTCTCGCCAAATGTGGAAGTAAATCTGGCATAACAAAAACAGGTTCATCTTCATTTTCACCAATACTCACCTTCACGATTTCTCCATTATTTTTTACAAATACACCGTGAATTGCTAACGGAGTAGAGACCCATTGATATTTTTTTATGCCACCGTAATAATGAGTTTTCATCATGCCAAGATTTGTGGTTGCGTCTTCGTCGAGGGGATTTTGTTTCAGGTCAATTCGCGGCGCATCGATGTGAGAAACAATTAGATTTACGCCATCAGAAATAGGTTTTTTACCGATAAATGCAATAGCCGCATTTTTCTTCTTGGAAGTTTTGAATACTTTTTTAGAATCTTTTTTTTCTTCGATATTCGTGAATCCTTTTTCTTTTAATTTTTTTTCCATAAATTCGATTGATTCGCGTTCTGTTTTAGCCTCATTTAGAAATTTTTTGTATCCTTCACAAAAGGAAAATGCTTGTTTTTGTTCTTTTTTGTTTGTTTCTTTCCAAAAACTTTTTCTGTTGTAAGAAAGCTTGTTTTTTAGTTCTTTTACTTTGCTCATTATTACTCCTAATTCCTTTATTTTATATCAATTATAACAAATTCTCGATCACCAATTGGTGCTTTCACAATGTAGTGATCTCCAATCTTTTTTCCTATCATCGCTTTCCCAATTGGCGATAAGATAGAAGTTCTTTTGTAATTATTATTAGATTCAAAAACCTCATCTATTCCAACCAAATAGATATTTTTTTTTTCTTGCGAAGATAGCTCTTCTACGGTTACTTTTGCACCGAAACGAACCGCATCTTTTGGAATTTTTTCAGTATCCAAAACCTGCAATTTTTCAATCCTGCTTTTTATATGATTATACTCATTTTCCAGATATCGTTGTCTTTCACGAGCCGCATGATATTCTGCATTCTCGCTTAAGTCGCCCATTTCTCTTGCCGTTACCACCTGTTTAATAATTGATGGTCGCTCTTTTACGAGTTGTTGCATCTTTTTTTTAAGGTATTGCATACCCTCTTTTGTTATATAATTTGCCATTTTTTGAGCTCTATTTTTTCTTTCTATTTAGAATTTTTTGACCATGTTTACCAATTTTTTTCAGTTTGATATTTCCGCTACGCACCCAATTATCCACAATTGTTTGCATCGTTTCAGAATAACACTCAATCGCTCCGCAAAGAATATCTGCAAAAATTGGATTTCGAGTAAATTGGTAATGTTCATAAACTTTGTGATAGAAGTCTGAATCCACTTTGTATATTTTTTTAAGGAAATGAACATTCAGCTTAACTATTTGTGGGGTAGCATACAACCATAAATTTTCTAATTTACCAAATAAGTCCTTAATCAATTCTGGGTTTGATTTAATCAATTTTTTCAGAACATTATCTAAACTTTCTGTTAGAATTTCATTATTTATTTTAAGCCAATTCACGACTAAATCGAGATATTTTTCAGGATCTTTTTTTAATAGTGGATAAATAGCCTTATCCACAATAATGTGGCTAGCTTTATGATCATCGGTATGCGTTAAAATATTTTCCAAATATGGGATAAAAATATCTGGATATGTTTTTGTCGAACGAGCAATTACATAAGCAAAAATTATCCTGCCATTTTCTCCTTTTTTTTCAAAAAGATAATTAAAAAAATCGAAATATTTTTCCGCATTTTTATGAATTTTAGAAGCTAATGTCTTTCCAACTAATGTTATAATTGCATGTGGAACATGTCCATCAATTCTTTCGGGATAAGCGTTGTAGATAATTTCGATATCATAATCTCCGCGAGGTAACTTCTTCTCATAGAAATCTGTAGTATCTTTTTTTATTCTCATTTTCCAATCTAATGATATCATTTTAAACTCCTTTTTTTATAGAAAATAATTCTAATTTATTATTACAAATTTACCTTTTTTTACCTTATTTTCCACTTTGATTATGTAAAAATATATTCCAGATGAAACTTGTTTTCCGGCATTGTTTTTGCAATTCCAAAAAAAATTAAATTTAGAGTCATAATATGGTCCAAATTTACTATTAAACACCAATTCTCCCGCTAAATTATATAAACAAATTTCTCCCACTACACCCAAAGGTATATTTGCAAAATTTACTTTACGCATCGTGCTTTTGCTTAAATCAAGTGGATTTGGGTAGACGACAAGATTGTTTAAATTCATATTTGTCAAGCTGAAATAACATTTGTTTCCACTATTTGATATTAAATTACCGACTATATCTTCTATGTTTTCAATCCAAAGAAAATAAGATTGACTAGTATATTTCATATTTTCTTGCAATTTTATCTCTATAGAAATAGAATCAGAATTGAAATATTGGATACTTTCTATTCCGTTGAGCTGGTCAATCTCGGGTAGCACTAAATTAAAATTATTGATATCTGTTGCTTGAATATTGTTTAATGCCTCAGAAAACTTTAGAACAACCGTATGAAGATTAGACACATAGGTGTCAATTATTTCTGGCGGTTCCGTATCTTCTTGATAATCAAATGAAACCGAAGAGTTGGAGATAGGAACACCTGAAGTTCCGGTAATATTAGAAAAATAGATTGTGTAGTTGTCGATATTTTCAAATTGGGTTGAGAATTTTAGAATCACTGCCGTATTTTCTTCAACTATATTCACGGAAAGTGGATAGCTCATATTTGGGTCCAAAAAATAATTAGAGATATTAAATGCATTTGACGCAACAGGTTGGTCAAATTTTATTTTTAAATCATATTGTGAAATCATTTTAAGATATTCAATATTGGGGGCGGGAAGCGGGATAGCAGATTTCCAAATTGTCGGACGACTTTCTTCTGGATCACAAGAATAATTCATCGCTGTAATTCTGTAGAAAATTGTATCCGCCGTGATAAGCTCTCTATCTACAAATAATAAACTATCTGAAGTTCCCACAAATTCGGTATCATCTCCTTTTTTTTTATAGATATTTACTTCATCGAAATCACCAGAATTCCAATTCAGTTTAACAGATATGGAATCGATAGGAGTTGCACTAAAATATTGCGGTGTAGGTGGTCCACTAAATTCTTCTCCGACCTTAATTAGTGCACTCTTGAACTCTCCAAAATCATCAACATTAGTAACGATGAATGAATCACACGCGGCGATAACATTAATTGCATTTTGGGAACTCTCTCCTTTCCAAATGGGAATATATTCTCCATTTACATAGTCAATGATATAGATATTAGGTGAAACGGACAAAATAATTTCTTGGTCTTCGTCGCCATCCAAGTCAGCACTGGCAATAGAGTTGTGGTCTTCTACCTCACTAAAACTGATGTAGCCCGTTGAAATATATTCATTATTATTTCCATTATTGCTAAAAAACTCAAAGAAAGAGAAAGATTTGTTGGGATTTGCGAAATCGGTGGTGTAGCCGCCAGCACAAAAATCGTCATTCCCATCTCCAGTAAAATCTTCTACGAGTAAAAAATATGGATTTGAAACTGGCAATCTTTTGAGCCAGACCAATTCACATTCGTTGCTAAATTTTTCGAATATCATCACATCGCCATCGCTATCTGCGGTGAGTATATCTTGGAATGGATCACCATCAAGATTGCCACAAGCAACTTTATTCACAAATGTCTGCACTCCCGAGGTAGAACTACAATTAAAAATTCTACCGGTTATGTTAAACTCGCTCTCATCACGTTCCAAAAGTTCTACGATTCTGTGAATGTATCCATCTTCGTCGATAATGTTTTTAACAATGGCAATGTCTTCTATTCCGTCCCCGTTGTGATCAATAAAATTTCCACCATAAGCATTATCTGTTTGGTAAATAACCTCATTTGGGTAGTTTTCAGAAGTAGTTTCGTAAATAACCAGACTGTCTATTGCAGAATTAATTCCCATTATTTCCATACCCTCTTCATTGGTGTTGCCAAGGTCGTGCGGCCAAATGTTAAAGCCAAAATCATGAACTTCCTCTAATTCGTTGTTATCATTGATTTCAATGGATATTAGTGGATGGTTTTCTTCATTTTCAAGATTAAATGCAATAATTTCATTTTTGCCATTATTGTTAAAATCGTAAGTCCTGCGCATTGAAGTTAAAGGATAACTTAAGTTCGTTTGGTTAAAAGAATTAACATCAATTGGTTCGTAATCTGGCGTAAAAGAATATGCATCATTTACGTAAGTTTCTAATCCACAAATATTTGTTGCTTTGATATTAATTGAACCTCCACAAAAATTATTTGGAATTTGACAAACTTGAACAGAATCTGCCACATTTGTTACTAATTCATAATTATTTGAAGGCGGAATATTCAGCTCTACATGCACCTTTTCATTAAAAACAGCTTGCAAATAATATTCTGGAATTTCAGATTTATATCTTTTCATAATGGCCGCATATTCTCCCCTGAATTCAGGCGGAGATTGATCAATATGAACTGTAATGCACGAACTATAATGTTGATTGCTGTGAGTAACCGCTTCTACTTTTATTTGATATGTCCCAGAATTAAGATAGTCATTTATCTCAAAGTGTGCTAATATTCCATCTTCTACCGGTTCATAATAATATGAGTTTTCCCCCACATCCTGCCAATCTTCGGAAGTTGGCATCGGGACGGAAGTATATTTCACAGAGTATCTCCACAAATTTTGAGCCGTGACCGTTCCAATAATATCAAAACTATCATTATAGCCGGAATTATCTAAAGGTGAAGTAATTTCCACAATTGAAGAGATATTATTAGTTAGTAATTCATAAGTATTTAAAAGTCCATATCCATAAGTGTTGTCAAATCCAGCATCTCCTAAATCTGTGCAAGATGTGAGCAATCTATTACGAGCTTCCTCAAAATTGAGATTGGGTTCAACCGAAAGCAACAAACCAAGGCTGGCAGCCACAAAAGGACCAGACATAGATGTGCCAGATAATTGATAATATAAATTTTCCGAGTCCGGCTTATAGGTGCTCAAAATTTGACTTCCCGGTGCCACTATATCCAATTGTGGACCATAGCTAGAAAATGAAGAAAGAGTTAAATCGTTATCAATCGAACCAACAGCAATGGTACAAGTCAATCTGGCAGGATAAGTTACAAGATGTTCCGATGAACTACCTTCATTTCCAGCAGAGGCAATAATGATTGTCCCTTTTTGGTAAGCATAATTACAGGCATCAGCGATAATGGGTGAATAATTAATATCTCCCCAGCTCAAATTTATGACATCCGCTCCCATATCTGCGGCATAAATCACACCGGAAGCGGCGTCATCGTCTTGAAGATAACCAAATCCATCGACTGTTTTAAATCCTGCCCGAATAACCATAATCTTGTTATTCCACGTAATTCCTGCAATTCCTGCATTGTTATTTGTGTCGGCAGCAATAATACCAGAAACATGAGTTCCGTGACTTATCTCGTCAGTTGGATCGTTATCTTGTTCCAAATAATCTCCTACTCCAATATTGTAAAGTTCGGGAGCATCAACAAAATCCCAACCACGCCAATCATCTATATAACCATTATTATCGTTGTCAATTCCGTCATCGGGAATTTCGTTTTCATTAATGTAGATATTGGTCTGCAAATCTGGATGATCAAAATAGATTCCAGAATCGATTACACCAATTACAATATTAGGATTTCCGGTTGTGTAATTCCAAGCTTGCGGAATATTGCAATTTTCAAATTCAGTAAGTTGATTATAATATTCTGGGTCGTTTGGGGCAATGTAAAAGCTGTTTAGATAGTTTGGTTGAAAATATTCAATGCCAACAAATTTTAACGATTTAATATTTTCCCAATCAAAATCTTTATTCAAATTTGCGATGAAATACTTGTTATCATTCTTTTTTAAAATGGGTTTTATATTTTTCACTTCTTTTTCTGTTAGAAACGAATCAAATTTTTCAAGTCCAATTTTTCCTCTTGCTATTTCTTGAGGAGCTAAGGTTTTGAAAATCAATTGTTTAGGAACATACTCCAAACCAGTTAATAATGACGGAATAATTATTAACAAAAGAACGTATTTTATGCTTTTCATAAAAACATTATTTACCTAAATTTGTAGGAAAGCTCAAAAATATGAGCATCTTCAATCTCGTATTTTAGGGGAATAAATGCATAGTTAAAAGAAATTTTTTGCATTTCAATTCCAAATCCAACAGTTAAATCCTCGGCATCATAATTAAATTTATTCCCAACTTTGAGGCTGAATATTTTATAAAAAAGCATCTTCAAACCAACTGCAGCTTGCAATTCATTGTTATCAAAATTTTTTGTAAATTTTGTTTCTGATAAAATATCGAAAGAATCGGTGTAAAATTTATGGTTAATTCCGATTTCAGTTGAAATTGGAATTTGAGTCGTCTTTTTATTCATTTTGGAAGTTTGCCCTAAATTTTTTATCGTAGCCGAAAACATTGTTCCTTTCAAGGGCAGACGACGAGTATAACCAAAATCAAGAGTATAACCAAAGTTAGATGAATCTGCAATTTTTTCATATAAACCATTTAGAGTGATGCCAGCATAGTTGTCCGGAGTAAATCGATAACCATAATTTGCAGAAAGCACCAAATCTAACGGATGATATTCTCCATTTAAAAGCCCAGTGTCATCACGATATTCCAACTTGCCATAATCTAAATAACGATAGGAATAGGAAATTGATTTTTTACCATTTGACTTTGAATACGCACCACAATAAAGTGATGTATCAAAAATCCAAAGATTTTGAGAAATAGAGATAATTTCCTGCTGTTTGTAAACGCTTGCAGTAGGGTTTTGCAAAAATCCATAAGCATTGTTTGTGTGAAAAGCTCCCGTTCCTGCCAGTGCTGCTGCGTCTGCTCCGTAACTTAATTTTAGCATTTGAAATCCCGCTTTACCGCTGGTTTCTGCAGAAAGTATAAAAGCTGAATTTATCAGCAAAAGAATTAGAATTATTTTTTTCATTTTTTGCTCCTTATTTCGATAGTAAGTTTCAATTTTCCCGAATATTAAAATAATCTTTTCTATATTTTCCAAAATACATAAATACCCCCTTATCATGATGACAAGAGGGTAAACATAAAACTCGTTGTAAAGATTAAATTATATTTTGCCTGTTAAAATATCTTTCTCATTACATTTACAAATGCTAACGAATTCATATTTAGGCATCCAGCTATCATTTTTAGATTTTCGTGCTCTAACTAGCTTCATTTTTTTCACCTCGCTATCACACTTTGGACAAATCACTTTACCTTCTGAGCTTGCTTCGTGTGCAAGTTTTGCACCGAACGATCTTGTTTTTGCCATTCTGCACTCCTTCTTATTTTAAATTATTAAACTCTTTCTATGTATTCACCTTTTCTGGTGTCAATCTTAATTTTATCGCCAATTTCCACAAAGAATGGAACGGTAATATCCAATCCTCTAACGGTTTTAGCATTTTTTCCACTAACTGAAGCAGAATTACCTTTCACGTTTGGCTCACATTCTGCTATTTCTTGAATTACCGTAATTGGAAGTTCAATTCCCAAAATATTTCCATCTGGATCTGTTTTCATGGCTATTTCCATGTTCTCCACAAGATACTTATCCAAATCACCAACTACATCTTTGGCAACGGATTTTTGTTCATATGTTTTTGTATCCATAAAAACATAGAAAGTTCCATCGAAATATAGATATTCTTTCTTTTGTTTTTCGACGCGAATTTCTTCCAATTTTTCACTGGTGCGGAAAGTATTATCAATAACTCTTCCGGTTTCTACATTCTTAAGTTTGGTGCGCACAAAAGCTGCACCTTTGCCTGGCTTTACATGCTGAAATTCTACAATCTCGTAAAGACCGTGCTTAAACTTTATTATCAAACCATTTCTTATGTTTGAAGTAGTTATCATAATCTCTCCTTAAATCTTTATCCCAATATCAATTACTGATATCGGAATGCTAAAAATAATTAAGTGGATTATCTGGCAAGAAAAAATTGCGAACGAGTATAAATTGAAATGGGTAAATATTTTTTTTAGATCAATGCTTTGTGAGCGTTTTCATATATCAAAGTAGTAATTTTTTGCCATTTTTTGTCAGCTTTTCTACGATTTTTTTCACATCTTCGCTACGATTTTGGGCAATTATCAAAAGTGCATCTTCACTTTCAATTACAATGAGGTTATCTACTCCAATAAGTGAAACAAATTTCTTTGAATTCACGTAATTATTATTACTATCAAGAATTTCGCACTCTTGGTTTATTACATTTTCATTTTTATCTTTTGGAGAAATATCATAAAGAGCTTTCCAGCTTCCAACATCGTTCCAGCCATAATCTACCGGAATTACAATTCGTTTTTCGGCTTGTTCCATTATACCAACATCAACTGGTATCCTGGGCATTTTTCTATACTGTTGAGAAATATCTGCGGTAATTCCTTCATCGTCCCATTTTTGAGAAATTCCATTCAAAACATTGATTATTTTGGGAAGGTAATCCCGATACGCTTTTAGAATCGTTTCAATTTTCCACATAAACATACCGCTATTCCAAAAAAAGTTACCTGCTTCGATAAATTTCTGTGCTGTTTTTAAATCTGGTTTTTCCTTAAATTGTTTCACCTTGAATGCATTGTAACTGACTTTTGTTCCTGCTTCAATGTATCCATAACCGGTTGCTGGGTAATTTGGTTTAATTCCGAAAGTAACCAAGTTGTTTTCATTTGCAGAATCTTCACCAATTTGCAAAGAGTTCAGGAACTCGTTTTGATTGGCTATCAAGTGGTCTGCCGGCAAAACTATCATTCTCTCCGATTCGTCATATTTACGAGCAAGATAATACGCACTTAGCGCAATGCAGGGGGCAGTATTCATGCCAAATGGTTCAATAATTATATTTTCTCGAGGAAGTTTTGGTAGATGTTTTTTGGTAAGCTCAACTTGGGATTTAGCCGTAACAATGAAAATATCTTCCATTTTTATTTTAGGGAGTAGTCTCTCAACGGTCATTTGGAGCATTGATTGTTTCGAAACGATATTTAAAAATTGTTTTGGATGTGATTTTCTGCTTAATGGCCAAAATCGTGTTCCGATGCCACCTGCCATAATTAATGCTATCATTTTATTGCTTCCTTTTTTATTTCATTTCTTGTGTCGATAATATTTACATCATCCGGCAAAGCCAGTTTAAAAATATTTTCTGGCAAATTGTGATTAATTTTTTCTGATGCAAAAGAGTAATGCACACTATTTGTGTCGGCATCAATTATTGAAAAATCTACAATTAGATAATTTTCCAAATTAATGAAAATTTGCTCAGATTCTGGTGTTACCAATTTGATTTCAAGTTTGCTTTTGTTGCTGTCTATCAGCGTCTTTTGAGAAATATTCCAATATTTTGATATGAAATTAATCGGTCTAATATCGCTTTCTGCATTATTGGAAATTACTGCCTGATTGGAAGTCGGGTTAAAGATGGTTACAAAATCGTGATCAATTAACAGAAGCTGTTCATTTGGTTTTTTATATTGCAACAATAAATGATTCTCGTCATAATAGATATTTCCATTTGATTGCATAGAAACATCAAGCTCTTTCCAATAATTTTTTTGCGAAAAATTTGCTTCATAAGTAACTATTTTTGAGTAAGTTATTAAAATATCGGAGTAGATATTTTCTAAGTTTTGAGCATAAATATTAGAGAATAATATCAATGATAAAAAAATTAAACTAGTTTTGATATAAACCATATTTTTTCAAATCCTCCTCGGTTGCCAAAACTTCTCTCGATTTACTGCCGACATGCGGTCCGACAATTCCAGCTTGCTCTAACATATCTATTAATCTACCGGCTCGGGCGTATCCAATTTTGAAATGTCTTTGCAACATTGAAACCGCAGCAGAACCGGCTATAACTGTTGCAAGAGCGGCTTCTGGAAAAAGTTCATCATCATAATCTAAATTGGAAATCATAGGAAGCTCCTCTTTGATAATGGTAATTTCATCTTCCGGTTTTGGTTGCATTTTGAGATATTTCACAACTTCGTGAACTTCTTCTGGGTCAATAAATGCACCATGAATCCTAACTGCATTTCCAGTTCCGGGTGCAATAAATAGACTGTCGCCCAATCCCAAAAGACTCTCGGCTCCATTTGAATCGATAATAACTCGAGAGTCAATCTTTGTGGAAACCTTAAATGCAATTCTGGATGGAAAATTTGCTTTGATAATTCCAGTAATAACCTTGATGGATGGTCGTTGCGTAGCAAGAATTAAGTGAATTCCAATCGCTCGAGCCATTTGTGCAAGTCGAGTAATTGGTCTCTCTACATCTTTGCCGATGGTCATCATCAAATCTGCTAGCTCATCCACGATAATAATGATAAATGGCAATGGTTTGTCTTCAATTTGCTCTTCTTCTGCTTTCCCTTTATTTTTTTCAATTATTTTTTTGATTTTTTTATTATAGGTTTTCAGATTTTTTACCTTGTATTCTTGCAACAATTCATAGCGTTTTTCCATTTCGTTAACCGCCCATTCCAAAGCTGTAAGAGCATTTTCTGGGTCGGTAACAACTTCTTGAATTAAGTGCGGAATCCCCTCATATCCGGAAAGCTCTATTCTCTTTGGATCAATTAAAATAAAGCGAGTTTCTTGCGGAGTTGTGCGGAATAAAATGCTATTGATAATCGTATTCACACACACACTTTTTCCAGATCCGGTGGCACCAGCAATCAATAAGTGTGGCATTTTGCCAAGATCTGCCACCATTGGTTTTCCAGAAATATCTTTTCCTAAACCGATTGCTAATTTACTGCCCATTTTTTGCATCTCTTCTGATTGCAAAATTTCTTTTAGGTAAATTGTATCGCGTTTTACATTTGGAATTTCGATACCAACCAACCCCCTTCCCGGAATAGGTGCTTGAACTCGAATGCTTTTTGCTTTAATTGCTAAAGCAAGATCATCAGCTAATGTATGGAATTTATTAACCTTAACTCCCGGAGAAGGTTCTATCTCGTATTGGGTAATAATTGGTCCGATATTTACATTTTTAACTTCTGCTTCCACGCCAAATTCTGCCAATTTATCAATCAATATTTTGCTAGTATTTTTTATATTTTCCTCGATTTTTACCCTATCCTCTTTTGTAGCTTTTTTGGAAATAAGGTAATGCTCAATATTTGGTATTTTATATTCCGGACGAGGATTATTTGAAATTTCAGATTTATCCTGCGTAAAATTTTTCTTTATTACTGGCTTTGGAGGAATCTCGTTTTTTTTCTTTTCGCTCTGGGATGTATGGTCTGTTATTTTGAGAGATTTTTTTCTCTTTTTAGCTGGCTTTTTTCTCAAATTTTTAATGAATTTAATTATTGTTTTTGTTAAATTTGAAAATTTTTGGTATGATTTAATTAGAAAAATTTTAACTGTTTCCAATTCAAATATTAAAACTAAACAAGATAAAATTATCACAAATGAGATGATGACTGTTCCTGTTGTATTAAATATACCTGTGAAAAAATCAAACACAATTTGTGGTAGAAAACCTTTATGCAACACGGCATCTGGCCTTACAAATAGCAACAAAAGATTGATGAAAAAGGCAAAAATAATAAAAAATGTCGTTTTTTGAATTGGATGTTTTTCCGACTTAAAAAAAAGAGCAAAAAAGCCCATTAAAAGTGTTCCAATTAAAAGCGAGAGACTAAAAAATTTCCCGAAAATTACGATTAACCAAAAACCGAAAAACACTCCAAAAGGCCCAATTGGGTTGTTCAGGTCAGGAAATTCTAATTTAAGAATTTGAATAAAACTTAGCTTTGCTTCTTGGATAGTATCGTAATCGTGGCGAACGCTGTTTACATCTACTGAAATTGAAACAATAAATAATATCGAAATCAGAAATATGCTTATTCCTCCCAATATTGACCAAAAACTTTTCTTCTCATTTTTCATATTACCTCCATTAAACACTAAATCTGATACCGAGAATATCGCCATCTTGCACAATATATTTTTTTCCTTCCAGTCGGAATAGTCCTTTTTCACGCAGTTTTTTTTCGTTTCCGCAATCAATTAAATTTTCGAAGGAAAAGCATTCTGCCCGAATAAAACCACGTGCCAAATCAGAATGTATTTTACCTGCAGCCTCTACCGCATCACTTCCTTTCACAATTGTCCAGGCCCGAACCTCGTCCTTCCCAACTGTAAAGAAACTTATGTTTTGCAGAAGCTCGTAAGAAAGCTTGGTAAGTCGATCTCTGGCAGATTGTTGAATATTGATATCCTTCATAAAATCTTGTGCATCTTCGGTAGAAAGCGAATTTAATTCCATTTCAAAATTGCCCGCGAACTCAATCACTTTATATTTTTTGCCGATTTCTGTTAGAAGTTGCTCATTATTTCCAAAATTATTTTCGTCTGAATTGACAATAATTAGAAAAGGTTTTTGAGTGATAAATTGAAATCCTTTTATCGCTTTTTTTTCCTGCTCAGAAAGTTTAATTTCAGAAATTGGAATCTCTTCATTTAGTTTTTTTATAATTAGTTCAATTACTACTTTTTCAAGATTCAAAGCTTGCTCTTTTATACCACGCTTCATGCTCAATTCAATGTTTGCAAGTCGTTTTTCGGCAATAATCAGGTCAGAAATTATCAATTCAGGAATTATCATATTAATGTCTGACAGCGGGTTTGGATCACCAAGAGTTTCCGAAATCACATTGTTATCAAAATTGCGAACAACCAAAGCAATAGCATCTGTCGTTTTTGCCAAAGCGACTAAATTTGCAGAGAGAGATTCATTTTTGTTTCCAGAAAGTCCAGCAAAATCAATGTATTCAATGTTGGCATAAACAATTTTTTGGGGCTGATACATTTCGGCAAGCTTGGTGATTCTTTCATCCAGCACCTCTGCCATTCCCAAATTTGGTTCTGCTTTTTCCAAAGAATATGGAGTTATTTCAGCATCCAAACCCGTAAGTGCATTAAATATTGTTGTTTTTCCAGAGTTTTTTAATCCTAAAATTCCTAATTTCATAATTTTCCTTTGCGAGTATAATTTTTCAATGATGCAATCTCATTTGGTTTTAGAGTTCGCCACATTCCCACCGGCAAATCATCCAGTTTCACAGAACCAATCTGCAAGCGTTTTAACGCCAAAACCTCTGAGCCTACAATTTTAATCATGCGTCTGATTTGTCTTTTTCTGCCTTCGTAAATCGTGATTTTTATCGTGGTTTTATTATCTTTTTTGTTTTGAACAAAGACTGTTGCTGGAAGTGTTTTTTTCCCATCTATAACAACGCCTTTGCGTAGTTTTTCAAGCTGATGATTAGAGAGCATTCCTTTGATTAAAACTTTATAAAGTTTTGGCAATTTATAGCGTGGATGAATTATTCGATTGGCAAAATCGCCATCGCTTGTGAATAACAATAAACCCTCAGATTGATAATCTAACCTACCGATTGAAAAAAAATGACAGTCCAAATCTGGAAGTAAGTCGAACACAATTCTGCGATCAAAATCATCGTTTGCGGTAACTAAATACTTTTTCGGCTTGTTTAACATTATGTATATATTTTGCTTGCTTGGGCTGATTTTTTTGCCATCAAATTTGACTACATTCTTTTCTGTATCAACTTGATAACTCAGATTGGTAATAATTTCACCATCTATTACAATTCTTTTGTCTTTAATCAATTTTTCAACTTTTCGACGAGAACCTAAATTGCATAGAGTTAGGTATTTATTTATTCTAATCATCTATTTCACCACTGCTCCAAGCTTTCATTAATTATTTTCAGAAATAGTTTGGAAATTATCTCATTTTGGGCTTCTTCTTCAGAATTAAATCCACTATTTTCATCCGTTTGCGAATAATTTTCTGAAAGAGAAAGGGAATTATTTTGCCAAATAATTTCGTTATTAATCAAATCCATTAAGGTTACTTTGAACAATATTCGCACTTGATATTCGTCGACATTACTAACTCCATATTCGCGAATTTTATGAGAATAATCAAGAATATTTCCAGAGAGCATACTATTTGGATTCAGATTTGCAAGTTTTAATCTTCCATCATCTTGAAATTTATCCATCAACTGACGCAAAACATTTTCTTCAAATTGATATTGAGTCGTTTCATTATCGAACGACTCTATTTTTATTGTCTTTAAATGAGGAAAACCGCTTGTATAAACGGAATAGCTACATCCAAATAAACACAAAATAACGAGTAAAAATATTATCTTTTTCATGCATTTTAACAATTAAATTTTAGCTGAGATGTCAAGAAAATAGTAGTATATCTTGACATAAAATGGTTGTTTTTACGATGGAAGAAAAATAAGAGGTGAAAAATGGTAAAAGAATATCTAACAATTAGAGAAACTGCGAATCAGTTAAGGTTGACGGATTCAGTCGTTAAAGAGATGCTTAAATCGCGGATATTTGAGGTTAAAAATAGTAGTGGCTCTCAAAAAATTAAAAAAACCCAAGTAGATGAATGGCTGGCAAACTTAAACGAAAGAGAAATTGAGCAACTTGCTTTAAATAGATTGGTCTGTAAATTTTCAGATTATTTTGATTCCAAATATATTTTATTAGATTTTCAAGCAGAAAATCGTTATGAAGCAATTGGAGAGATGGCTAAATTTGCAAAAAACTTGAAAATCGTTAAAGACCACAGATGGTTATATAATGTCGTAGTTGCCAGAGAAGAGTTGGTTTCAACAGCAATCGGAAATGGCGTTGCTTTGCTGCATTCTAGACATTTTCATCCTTCAAAAGTGAATAAACCATCAATCCTTGTTGGTAAATCTATCAAGCCAATTGAATTTGATTCAATAGACAATCAACCCGTTAATCTATTTTTTATGTTACTCTTACATAATGATGCCCAACATTTGTTTTCTTTATCATATATTTCTAAATTGTTAATGAATCCTGAAATTACCGATGGGTTAAAAAAAGCTAAATATAAAAAAGATGTTCTTAATTTGGTTACAAAGAAAATATTGAATTAATCTATTTTATGTTTCACGTGAAACATAATTATTTTTGATAATATCTTTTCATCCAGCGTAAAGTTTTATCGTATCTACTGCCTGAATTCCAAAGAATATAACCATCTGCTTTTGTGTCTTCTATCGCCTTGATTTGTGAAATTAGATATTCATAGTCATAATTCACTTTCCAACTAAATGCCTGAATATATGGAATAATTTTGCATTTTTTTTCAGTGTGGCTTTGAGAAAGATGCGTAGCTTTATACATAATGTGATAAGATTCATTGCGAACATTTTCCCTATACCCAAAATCATCATTGAAGTGTGATGAATATATCATCGGGTGTATTGCGTCCAAATATCTTGTCATTCGAGTAATATTTTGTCCCGTTGATTTCATATCAGAAGCCCTTTGCCAAGCCACAATTGCAAAAATATCTGCTGTAAGTTTTACATTTTGTTTTTCGCAAATCAATTTTGCCTGTTTAACAAAATCAACGATAATATCTTCTTTTTCTCTGCCGATGTATGTGCTATCTTTCTTAGATTTAATAATATCTTCTTTTTGAAAATCGAAAATTGCTTTTGAAATTTTTCCTTGAGTAGGAAACCTAATGTAATCTAATTGTATTTCATCAACTCCTTGAGTTGCAATTTTTGAAATTATTTTTAATAATTCTTTCTGAACTTTTTTATCAGAAGAATCAAGCCAAGAAGGCCCCCTTTTTTTGCTCTCAACCCACGCCGATTTGTTTGCCAAAGATGGCCTAATTAGAGAATCTGCATTAGCCCAAATCTGGTCGTGAAACATAACTACTCGAGCAACTGCCTTCATATCTCTCTTGTGAAGCGCCTTAACTGTTTTGGAAATATTAATTATCGGTTCTACTTTTTTGCGACTGAGAGAGTCATTTTGCGGCATTGAAAAGAAAATATTGCCATTCATGTTTTTTAAATCAAAAATTATTGTATTTATTCCAGCAGCTTCTGCACTATCCAATACAGAATGAAATTTCTTTGATGCAACGGTGTATGCCGTTAAATATAATCCTTTTGTAAAATCAAATCCTATTGGTTGATTAATCTCATTTGACTCATTTTTAATTTCCGTTTTGGATGAAATTATTTTTTTGGAAGTATCAATTTTAGTTTTATTAATGTTTGGTGAAGATTTACCTATTTCTTGCTCAATTTGTTTTTTTTCAACACAAGCAGTTAACAATAAAAAAAATAATAGAAACAAAAATGATGTTTTATTCATAAATTTGAAAAACCTCAAGGTTCTCCTGAAAACTATTTAATATCCAATCTCACCAAAGCTCGTTTTAGGGCAAATTCTGCTCTACGAAAATTAATATTTTTTTCATTGCTTTTAAGACGTTTTTCTGCTCTCAATTTTGCACTTTTTGCACGAGCTTTATCAATTTCAGATTCTTTTTCAATAACCTCAGTTACAATTGTTATTTGATTATTTTCTACTGTTACAAATCCATCGTGAATTGCGTATTTATCCACTTTTTCACCCTTGTAAAGTAACAAAATTCCTGTTCGTATTTTAGTTACAAATGGAGTGTGGTTTTTAGAAATTCCAAAATCACCATCTATTCCAGGAATAATTATGTGGTCGAATTCTCCTTTGATTTTTGTTTTTATTGGCTGAATTACTTCCAATTTTATTTTTGCCATTTTGAATTAAGCCTTCTTAATTTTCTGTGCTTTTTTCTCTGCAGATTCGATATTGCCAACATAGAGAAAAGCTTGTTCTGGCCAACTATCGCAATCTCCATCTATAATCGCTTTAAATCCTGCTATTGTCTCTTTTAGCGGAACATAAATTCCTGGAGTATTGGTAAATTCTTCCGCAACGAAGAACGGTTGGGAGAAAAATCTTTCCAACTTTCTGGCTCTATTAACGGTGAGTTTATCTCCTTCAGAAAGTTCGTCCATTCCCAAAATGGCAATAATATCCTGTAAATCTTTATATTTTTGAATAATTCTTTGTGTTTCACGTGCAACAAAATAGTGATCTTCTCCAATAATTTTTGGATCAAGAATACGACTGGTAGAACTAAGTGGATCTACCGCCGGATAAATTCCAAGTTCCACTATTCTTCTATCGAGAACCGTGGTTGCATCAAGATGGGAAAATGTGGTTGCTGGTGCGGGGTCAGTAAGGTCATCAGCCGGAACATAAATCGCTTGCACAGATGTAATTGAACCATCTTTTGTGGAAGTGATTCGTTCTTGCAATTCTCCCATTTCGGTTGCCAAAGTTGGCTGATAACCAACCGCAGATGGCATTCTTCCTAAAAGTGCAGAAACTTCTGAGCCCGCTTGCGTGAAACGGAAAATATTATCGATAAAAAGCAATACATCTTTTTTGGAGACATCACGAAAATATTCTGCAATTGTGAGTCCGGTTAATCCAACTCGCTGGCGTGCTCCAGGAGGTTCATTCATTTGTCCAAAAACAAGAGCCGTTTTATCTATTACGCCAGATTCTTTCATTTCCAACCAAAGATCATTTCCCTCTCTGGTTCTCTCGCCTACTCCAGAAAATACGGAAAACCCGCCGTGTTCAATGGCAATATTTCTGATAAGCTCTTGAATGAGAACGGTTTTTCCAACGCCGGCTCCACCAAAAAGTCCAATTTTTCCACCCTTTGAATACGGCTCGATGAGGTCCACAACCTTGATTCCGGTTTCCAGAATTTCCTCTTCTGTTGACAGATTTTCGAACAGTGGAGCTTGGCGGTGAATAGGATATTTCTCCTCGTATTTCAACTCTCCGCCTTTATCAATTGGATCCCCCACAACATTCAAGATTCTGCCGAGAACACCTTCTCCCACTGGAACTGAAATAGGTTTACCTAAATCGATAACTTTTTTATTTCTTACTAAACCGTCAGTTGAATCCATCGCAACAGTTCGTACTTTATTCTCGCCCAGATGCATTTGCACTTCCAAAATAAGATCGGGTTGACCATCCCTTTCAATTTTGAGTGCATTGTAAATGGCGGGTAATTTCCCTTCTGGAAATTCCGCATCAACAGCCGGTCCTATAATTTGTATTACTTTTCCTTCAGCCATAAATAACCTCTATTTTTTTTATTAATTTTATTGTTTAATAGCTTCAGCCCCAGAAGCTATCTCAATTATTTCTGTTGTAATCGCCGCTTGTCGTGCTCGATTGTATTTAAGCGTAAGCTCGTCAATCAAATCGGCTGCATTTTCGGTGGCAGATTCCATCGCCGTCATGCGTGCACCTTGTTCAGCAGCAGAAGATTCCAACATAATTCTCCAAATTTCCACATTAATATATTTTCTTCCCATCTCTTCGATAATCGTATTTTCATCTGGTTCATAAATATAATCCAGTTGGGAAATTTCTTCAGTATTAGGTGAAGTGATGGGCAAAAGCTGTTTAGCAACAATGTCTTGCTGAAGAGCAGACTTAAATTCATTATAAATTACATCGATTTTTCTATAATTTTGATTTAGAAAAAGATTGATAATTTGATTAGATACATCTTTTGAAATGGAAAAATTCATCTCATTAAATAAACCCAAATATGGTTCAGCAAGCTTATTTGAGCGTTTTTTTAAATAATCAAATCCTTTTTTTCCAAGACAGATTACATTTGCTTGCGGATTTTTTTTAATATAAATAATTGCTTTTTTGATGATTTGCGAGTTAAAGCCGCCACAAAGTCCGCGATCTGAGGTTACCACAATAACGGCGGATTTTTTCACATTTTCACGTTCATTCAAAAGAGGATGCGAATTTACTGTATTCTTTAATTTTATCGAGCGAAGCATCTGGTTAATGTGGTCGGCATACGGGCGAGCTTGCACAATTCTTTCTTGTGCTTTTCGCAAGTTTGCCGCCGCCACCATTTTCATTGCATTCGTTATTTGCTTGGTGCTTTTGATGCTCGCAATTCTCGTTTTAATTTCTTTAATGTTTGCCATTAAATCCTCTAAATTACTTCTCCAAAATTAAAGTTTTTCCATAACTTTCTTACAGATATTTTCCATCTCTTTTTTGATTTTATCAGTGATTTTTTCCTCAATTAATTTAGTCGCAAAGTCTTTATATTGAGAATCTAACGTCGAGAACAGCTCTTCTTCCACTTTCTGAATATCCTTATTTTCCACTTTGTCCAAATAGCCTTCATTCGCCATAAAAATAATCATAATCTGTTTTGCAACGGGAAGCGGTTCATATTGACCTTGTTTCAAAATTTCAATTAATCTCTCTCCGCGACGGAGTTGAGCCTGAGTTGCTTCGTCAAGATCGGAACCAAATTTGGAAAATGCTTCCAACTCGGCATATTGAGCAAGTGCTAATCGAAGCTGACCAGTTACGCCTTTCATCGCTTTAATTTGAGCGCTTCCACCCACTCGCGAAACAGAAAGACCAGCATTAATGGCGGGTCGAATTCCAGAGTAAAATAGCCTAGAACTTAAATAAATTTGCCCATCTGTGATTGAAATCACATTTGTGGGAATATAGGCAGTAATGTCGTCCGCTTGTGTCTCAATAATTGGAAGTGCTGTTAATGAACCTCCACCCTCTTCCTTGCTAAGTTTGGAAGCTCTTTCCAGAAGTCTTGAATGTAGATAAAAAACATCACCTGGATAAGCTTCGCGACCAGGAGGTCTTCTGAGAAGTAATGACAATTCGCGATAAGCAACTGCTTGCTTGGAAAGATCATCATAAATAATAAGAGCGTGTTGACCTTTATCGCGGAAATATTCCCCAATTGTACAACCAGAAAACGGAGCCAAATATTGTAACGAAGCAGATTCGGAAGCAGAAGCAGAAACAACGATAGAATAATCCATTGCTTGATGTTCTTCTAAAACTTTCACTATTTTTGCAATCGATGATTTTTTTTGCCCAATTGCAACATAAACGCAAATCACATCAGTATCTTTTTGATTAATAATTGTATCTATTGCGATTGCTGTTTTTCCAGTTTGACGGTCGCCAATAATAAGTTCACGCTGTCCTCGTCCAATCGGAATCATTGAATCAATTGCTTTAATTCCCGTTTGAAGTGGTTCTTTTACAGGTTGCCTTTGGATAATGCCAAGAGCTTTTCTTTCTACTGGTTCTTGTCTTTCAGCGACAATTTCGCCTTTTCCGTCAATTGGTTGACCTAATGCATTTACCACTCGCCCCAACATTTTTTCACCTACTGGAACCTGTAAAATTCGTTTGGTTCTTTTGGCAATATCACCTTCTTTAATTTTATGCGATTCTCCAAAAATAATGCAACCTACATTATCTTCTTCCAAATTAAGGGCCATTCCTACAACGCCACCCGGAAACTCTATCATCTCACCAGCCATTATGTTGTCCATTCCGTAAATACGGGCAATTCCGTCACCTACCTGCACAACTTTTCCGGTTTCTGCTACATCAATTTCAAATTTGAAATTGCTTATTTTTTCTTTTAAGATCGAACTTATTTCATCCGGTTGAATTCTCATATTAACCTCATTTTATGAAATTTTGTTTAAATTTTTCTAAGTTATTTTTCACCGAGCCGTCAATCTGCATAGATTCGGTCTCCGCTATAAATCCACCAATTATTTCAGGTTTTATTTTAATGTCCAAAATTACCTCTTTTTTTAATATCTTTTTAATTTGGGATTTAATGTTTTCAATGGTTTCCCCAGATTGCTGATGAGCTACTTTCAAAATAACTTTTGTTGTGTTGGAAGCATCTAAAATTAAGTGCTCCAAGTCGTTGATTATAATTAAAATAATGGAAAATTTGTGCCGTTCTATTAAAAGGTCAAACAGATTTTTCCAAATATCTTTATTCTGAAGTTCTGCCGCGATTGAATCTGCAAAAGCAATTTTTTTATCTATCGAAATTAAATAAGAATCAGTCTCTTTTGATAGACTTTTATTTTCATTAAATAGAGACCTAATTGCAACAATATCTTGAAGATAGGAGTTGTAATCATTGTTTTTAATGCTTTTAAAAACAGCCAAAGAGTAACGGCGAGCAATCAAAATATTTTTCACTTTTTGCCCCGTTCTGCAATAATTCCTTTTATTAATTCTTTATCTTTATCGTCATTAATTTTATCGCTGAGAAATTTTCCAGATAAATCTGAAACCATATTTGCCAACTCACTTTCCAATTTTTGCAAAGTTTTTACTTTCTCGTGTTCCAGTTGGGCTTCGGTATCTTTCAAAATTCTTTTTTCCTTATTTTTTGCTTCTTTTAGAATTTCGGTCGCTTTACTTTCCGCATCACGACGAGAATTTTGCTTCATTTTTCTAATTTCTTCAGTCGATGCTTTTAGTTCTTTCCCGCGTTTAGAAACCAGCTTTTCTGCATCTTCGCGTGATTTTTTTGCACCGTCCATGTCGGCAACAATCGTTTGTTTTCGTTCTTCTAAAAACTTTTTGATTGGTTTGTAGAGAATTTTATTCAATACTGCCATTAGTACAATAAAATTTAAAATAACAATAATTAAAGTATAATCTATACTTATCATCTATAACTCCGATTTTCTTTTCAAGCAAGCTACTTGTTTAATTCAATAATCCCAAAAATTCTTTAGGTCGAAAATATCAAAAGCAACGCAATAACAAGCGAATAGATACCTGTAGATTCCGATACCGCCTGCCCAACAAGCATTGTCCTGGTTATTAAACTGGCATTTTCAGGTGAACGTGCAATTCCTTCACAAGCCTTTCCAGCCACAAAACCCTCACCAACTCCGGGTCCAAGTGCACCCATTCCCATACATAATCCAGCGCCTAAAAGTGCTGATGCTTTTACGATTCCATCTGCTAATTCCATTTTTCCTCCGTTTATTTCTTTATGTTTTTTTACACTGCAAAAATTAATAAGAATGCTACTACTAAAGAATAGATAGCTGTTGATTCTGAAACTGCGGCTCCGAGAAACATTGTTCTCATTAGTTTGCCTTTTTCGTTTGGAAATCTGCCTATCATATCATTCGCTTTTCCAGCTACAAAGCCAATGCCTGTTCCGGGTCCAATTGTTCCAAAACCAATGGAAAAGCCTGCTCCGATAAAAGCGAGAGATTTAATTAAAATTCTGCCGAGAGAAATATCTACAGGTTGATCTGGTGTAGAATATAATAAAAGAAGTGATACTACAAGTGCAAAAATCGCTGAAGTTTGTGCCAGCGCTTGTCCGATTAACATATTGCCCATAATAGCATTTCCGTGCTTTGGCATTCTTGCAACCGATTTACAAGCTTCTCCACCAGAATATCCGGCACCCAAGGAAGGACCGAGAGACCCAATTCCCATTGCAATTCCTGCAGATAAAAGTGCTGCTGCTTTGAACCAACCTCCTTCTGCTGTGTCGAATCCGCCGTAAATGAGTAGCATCGAAATTACTAATGCAAAAATCCCGGCTGTCTGTGCAGCTGCTTGTCCGATGAGCATTGTTCTAAACATTTGGTCGTTCGATTCAGGTTGTTTCATAATCCCCAGAGATCCTTCGCCGGCAATTATTCCCGATCCAATTCCAGTCGTTATTGCTCCCATTCCAACACAAAGTCCTGCACCTAAATAGGATGCGACGCGAATATATTCTACTGATAAAATCATCATTTTACTCCGAAATTTCCACGCCAATATAAGTCAATGCAAGCATTGTAAATACAAAGGCTTGAATAGTTCCTACAAACATTCCAAAAAATAGGTTTAATCCAACCGGGAAAATTATAAATTTGACGAGTGATGAAACCACTAAAATTATAATTGCTCCACCTAAAATATTACCGAAAAGTCGGAAAGAAATGGATACGACCTTGGAAAGTTCACCAATTATATCAAGCAGGAAAAGTGGATTTTTTACTGGATTTACATATTGCTGTAAATGCCCCCAAAGTCCTTTCACGCGAATTGCAGTGGAATGAACGACCACAACAGCGACGATACCTAATCCAAGTGGAACATTTAAATTTCTGGTTGGTTCCATAAAACCGGGAATCGGAATCATTCCTATCATGTTACATGCCCAAATAAAAATGAAAAGCGTAACAATGTATGGGGTAAAATGGACTTTTTCTTTTCCCAATGTTTCGCATACAAAATCTTCCAAACCTGTATAGACTAATTCGAAAATAATTTGTGGTTGCGATGGTTTTTTGAATAGATTTTTTCTTATTAAGAAAGCTAAAAATAACAATATTAAATCCACAATTAACAACATTCTAATTAATTGGAAAGCTCCTAAAGCCGTGCTGTCTCCGGCTATCGTAAATATTTTAAAAAATTTGTATATTTTATTGCTTCTATAAATTTTGATTTCATCTTTTTTCAGATTTTTCTGTTTTATATATTCATCTGGTTGAAATTCTTCGGTGATTTTTTCCTGCAAATCAAAGTGGCTTTTCACATTATGAAAGACAAATTTTCCATCATCGAAACCGATTTTTAATTGTTTACTAAAATTACCTGATATAACTACAAAAGCAATTTCAATAACCATTACAATTAAAAAAATCTTTAATAATGGATTTTTCTTCTTTACCACTTTATCCCCTAAAATATTTACTTTTTTTTATATTTTTATAAGCTTCATATAAATAAACTATAATCTGAATAGAGAGCAACCCCAACCCAAAAAAAATTATCTCTAATTCAATAAAAAACAACAGTAACAGAGAATAAACAGCCAAAGCTCCCGTTCTTAAAAAAGACCCTTTAACTGCTACTAATTTGGTTTTGGTTGCCCGAAACTGTAAACTTTTTCTAATATTTTTTGCCAGCCACAAAAAATTAATAACACTTGCAAACGAACCTAATATAAAACTTAGAGCTACTTTCCAAAACCACGGCAAACTCAAGATTACAGCTATGTTTGTCAAGATAATAATAGTAATAATTTTTTTAATATATTTAGGATTATCTATCATTATAAAATTCTCCGTTATCCGTGGCTATTTAGTCTTTTCATAAAATTTTTTTAGTAATCTGTAGCTTGAAAATAATCCTAAAATAACACCCAATAAAATGCCAACCAATAATAAAATTCCATTTGTTTGGAATTTTTTATCCAAAAATAAAAATATAAAAAAGATGATTAGTATAGAACCAATCATCGTTGAGCCAAGCTGTGAAATCAAGCTGATATTTAATAACAATTCTTTATTTAATTTTTGTTTCAACATTTGTTTTTTCCGCTTGTAAAATATTTTTTTGTTTTTCTTTCATTGTGCTGGAACCATTAAAGATTGCACCTGAATGGATTTTGAAAATTTTTGCAGTGATGTCTCCAGAAACATTGGATGTTTCATCAAGCTCTATTGCTTCTTCCACGCTTAAATTGCCAACAACTTTACCAGAAACTAAACATTCTTCTGCTTTAATATTTGCTTTAATTATTGCCGATTTGCCAATAGTTACAAAACCGTTGGATTCTATTGTGCTACCTTCTATTTCTCCATCAATGCGTATTCCGCCCATAATTTCCATTGAACCATTTATAATAGTTCCTTTTCCGATAATTGTAGAGAGTTCAATTTTTCTGTTTCTTGCCATTTTTTCTCCGTTATTTAAATACTTTCTCCGGATTTATATTTTTGCCATCAACTAAAATTTCAAAATGCAGATGTGGGGCGGAACTATTGCCAGAATTTCCCACGTTTGCAATAATCTCACCCTTATTCACAAATGCATTTTCTTCCACAAAAATTTGTGCAAGATGTGCATAAACTGTGGCATATTTATTTAGGTGATCGATTATTAATATATTTCCAAAATATTCGTCAGTATATTTTGCAACTACCTTTCCACTTCCAGCTGCAATTACAGCACCACCGTGCGGAGACGCAAAATCTAATCCAGTATGTAATTGAGTGAAATGTTGACTAATAGAATATTCTTCTTTGATAGGAATATTATCGGGAATAAATTCTGATAAATTACGTTTTTCCCAATTTGAATTTTTAATTTTTTCCAAACTAATATTATTTTTAATTGAATCTTTTACTTCCAAATTTTCTAAGTAATTTTTCAAAATATCCCTAATTTCTTTTGGGTTAGTGTCTATCTCGTTTTTCACTAAATTAGAAAGTTGTTCGTTTTTTTTCAGAGAAATATTAAGTTCATTTTGTTTCTGTAAAATAGTTTTTTTTAGATTAATAATTTGGTTTATTAAAATCAACAAAACAACGAATATAACAACAATTAACAATATATTTTTTTTAATCATTTTTTCCTTTTAATATATAAAAAAGTTTCAAAAATTTCTCTTCAGAATCATAATACAAACTTATTTTTCCATTAGATTTTTTACCAGTTATTGATGTTTTGATTTTCAAATAGTTCGACAATTGCTTTTCATAATCGCTAAAATCTATTTTTTCTACTTGTTTTTGTTTAGCAATATAACCAATTTTTTTTATTTGTTTTGCAGCTTGTTCTGTTTTACGTACAGAAAGTTTTTTTTCGATAATAAATTCAGCAAATTTGTGATGCAATGATTTATCAATTTGAAGGATAGCCCTTGCATGTCCAGTAGTTAAAATTTTATCTAAAATTAATTGTTGAATTTCATCATCCAAATTTAAAAGCCTAATCAAGTTTGAAACTGTTGCTCTGTCTTTTCCAACTATTTTTGCTATTTGAATGTGAGTTAGTTCAAAATCTTTATTTAATTGCTGATATGCTTTTGCTTCTTCCATTGAATTCAAATCTTCTCGTTGCACATTTTCAATAATTGCAAGTTGCAGTTGCTGTTTAGGAGATACGCTACGAATAATTACAGGAATATTTTCAAAACCAGCAATTTTAGAGGCTTCTAACCTTCTTTCTCCAGCAATCAATTCATATTGAGTTTCATTTTTTTTGGTTACAATAATTGGCTGAATTATGCCACTTTCTCTTAATGAATTAGAAAGCTCCTGAAGTTTTTGTGGATCAATTTTTTTTCGAGGCTGATATTTATTTGGAATAATTTGATCTATTTTTACGGTTGTAATTCCGGTAGTTTTATCAGTAGATTCCACACCAGAATTAATTAATGCACTCAAACCTCTGCCTAATTTATTCATCTTATCATCACTTCCTTTGCTAAATTCAAATAATTTTTTGCTCCACGAGATTTAATGTCATAATGAAATATAGATTTTCCAAAACTAGGAGCTTCACTTAATTTTACGCTTCTGTGAATAATTGTATTAAAAACTTGTTCTTGAAAATATCTTCTTACCTCTTTAGCAACCTGTTGCGAAAGATTCAATCTTCTATCATATAAAGTTAACACAATTCCTAAAATATTTAACTCTTTATTTAGATTTTTTTTTATTAATCGAATTGTATTAATTAGCTGGCTTACTCCTTCTAATGCATAATATTCACATTGAATTGGAATAATTATATCACTACAAGCTGAAAGTGCATTTACCGTAAGAAGTCCAAGAGACGGCGGACAATCAATTAGAATATATTCGTAATTATCCTGCACTTTTTTAATTATTTTTTTTAATTTATATTCACGAGAATATTCTTTTACTAACTCAATTTCAGCTCCACTTAATTCCATATTGGAAGGTAAAATATCCAACTTTTCTAAAACAGGAGATTGCTTAATTACATCTTTTATTGATTTTTTTTCAATCAACGCTTCATAAACATTAGGATTTTTTTTTTCTACACCAGTTCCACTAGATGCATTTCCTTGAGGATCAAAATCTATGAGTAATGTTTTTTTTTCAAAAATAGCTAAAGCTGATGCCAAATTTATAGCAGTAGTAGTTTTTCCAACTCCACCTTTTTGATTAACTATTGCAATTATTTTACTCATAAAATTCCTATTTTTTTATCTGAATTATTTTTCTAATTCCTAATTCTGGATGACTTATATTGAATATTTTAACTTTTTCAAATTGCTCAATATCATCCATTTTTTTACTTTTATAAAGAATAATTTTTCCATTATTTTTTAACAATTTCAACATTCTTTTCTTAAATATTGGTAATATTTTTACAGAACGACAAACTATTAAATCGAAGGAATTAAACCATTTTTCATCCATTTCTTCGAGTCGTGAAACAATCGTGAAACACGCTTTTAAGTCAAGTTTTTTAATGATATTTTTTACAGCAATCATTTTTTTTTGTCGTGAATCCAATAGATAAATTTCTGAGGAAGGAAATAATATTTTTAGAGGAATTCCAGGTAATCCTCCACCAGTTCCAAAATCAAGAATTTTTTTGTTTGAAAAATCAATGTGCAAAATTGGTAAAATGGAATCAAAATAATGCCGAATCCAATATTCTTCCTTTTTGGTTTTGCGGGAAATTAAGTTTACTTTACTGTTTTCTTCCCACAAAAATTGATGAAATTTATCAAATTTAATAATTATTTTTTCACTCTTTTTGGGAAAATTTTCTATAACAAATTTTTTAAATATTTTTTTATTCATATATTACAAACATATTTTTGTAGTTTTAATGTCAAGAGCTTCAAATTTTTTAAATATTTTTCAGTCTCTTAAAAAAACATTTTTTTATAGGTTACAAAAATAATAATAGTAATTACTATTATTATATCTACTATAACAATTTTAAATTCTTTCAATGATTAAATATTAGTATTTAATCATATAACAATTTTGTAAAACAAGATTATATAATTGTATTTCATTAAAAACAGATAAGTTAGTTAATTATTTTATTATATAATTTATTATTAAAAAAGTTTAATTATCCAAATATGGTGGAGTAAAAATTATTTCAATTTTAGTTTCGTCAATATCAAATTCTTCATGAATAAAATTATTATTTTCAGATACTGATTTCAAAATAATTCCGTTATTTTCATATTCTCCAGATGTAAATGCTTGAATTATTTTTGTAATATCAATTTTAAATTCATCGCTATTTAAACTATCTGTTGAACTTATTATATATAAATCTTCAATATCTTCAGAATTAATTATTGGTGTTTCTGAATTTGTAGTATCAGGTATGTCGAGTGTTACTAAAAATGGTTCAATACTTATTGATCCACTTAAAGGATATAAATTTTCATTTTTACTCGTTAAAATTAATTTGGCCTTATTAATGGTTAATTGCTGTATAAATGTTGTGGTATCAGTAATTAATTCAGAATATTCATTTGTAAATAGCGAATTATCAGTATTGAATTTCAAAAAGGATTTTATTGGTTGGATATTTGAAATTTTAATTTCATCTGAATAAATAGAATAAATATCATCTGAGGAATAAATAAAAGTATCATGATTAAATTTTTCCTGATATGAAATTAATGTATCAGTTTCTGTTTCTTGTATATCAAAACATAATTTTGGAGCAAAATCATCAGAAAATTCAGTAGAATATAATTCTATAAAATTATTATCATTTTCTGAAATAATTGCTAATCCATAATTTGTGGAAGTAGTATCTGTAATCCAATTTTGTAAAATATTTTCAGGAAATTCAATAATTAATGAATCGTTTGTAATTTCATAATTTCCAATATCATCTATAATTTCATAATCATCTTCAGAAAAAGGTATTTCATTATTCCATTTAGTTGAATCAGTTGGAGAAAAATAAGTAGCAGTTGTTTCAAACCAATCTTGCGAAACTATTTTTGCTATTTTAAAAGTAGTTTCATCAATAATATCAAAATTATGTTGTGCTTTAATTTTAAAAGATAAATAAACATTATCTAAAGAATATATTGAATCTGGAAGAGAAGTTAATTTTAGCAGCGTGATTGCTTCATTATTTTCATAATTTCCAATCAATAAATTAGAACAGTTGCTGTTTCTAATACTATCTTCGTAACTTATAAATGTTTCAAAAGAATCAAAACCAACAGCAAAGCTAATTGGTTCTGGATTTTCATTTTCTCCTGCACCAACAACATTAGTTTTTTGTGTACATCCAACTACAATAATTAATATTATTGTAAAAATAAATATTTGTTTAATCATTTTTGACTTCCTTTTATAATTCATATTTTAATATTATTTTTTTTATTAAATAAAAATTAGAAGAAGTAGTAGAGTTTGTGGATTTGGGCATAACTACTTTTTATTAATTCTAACTTTTTTATTTTCAATACATTATATATTTATTCACACTGTTTACAAACTGTAAATATATTGTCCATAATTATCTATTTATTCACAATATTTATAAACATATTTTTATTATTTTAAATATCCACAGTTATACACATAATATATTGTGGATAAGTGTATAATTTTATTTTTTGATTTCATTTATTAATTTTTCTATCTGAATTCTAAAATTTTTATCATCTTTAAAGTGTTTTTCAATCGTCTTTTTTGCGTGCAAAACAGTTGTGTGATCTTTTCTTTTATAATAAAGCGCAACCTCTTTTAGCGATAATTGTGGAATTAATAAATTAGAAAGATACATTCCAATTTGTCTAGGAAAAGCAACACTTTTTTTTCTGGTTTTGTGAAATATTTGTGTTTGAGTAATATTGTAAGCATCACAAACTTTTTTTGAAATTGTCTCTAAATTAACATCTTTAGTTTTATCGGAAATCATATCTGCAAGTATTTGACTTGCTAAATCAACAGTTATTTCGAGAGTATCTATATCATTGTAAGAAGCGTAAGCTAAAATTCTAATTAATGAACCTTCTAATGCACGCACATTGCTGTGGATATGTTCAGAAATAAAATTAATAACACCTTTTTTTAAATTAATATTTTCAAAATTTGCTTTCTTTTCTAAAATAGCAACGCGGGTTTCAAAATTTGGACTTTTAAGATCTACTAAAAGTCCCCACTCAAACCTTGTTACCAACCGCTTTTCTAAATCTGGAATATCTTTTGGTGGTCTATCACTTGTTAAAACAATCTGTTTTTTCTTCTCATAAAGTGAGTTAAAAGTATGAAAAAATTCTTCTTGAGTACCTTCTTTTTTGGAGAGAAAATGAATGTCGTCGATAAGTAATAAATCTATATTTCTAAATTTATTTCTAAACACTGGCATTTTATTGGAACGAATTGCATTAATCATCTCATTGGTAAATTCTTCAGTAGAGGTATAAAACACGCGTTTTTCTGGAAGTTCACTAACTACAAAATTTCCGATAGCTTGCATTAAATGTGTTTTTCCCATTCCAGATTCACCATAAATAAAAAGTGGATTGTAATTTTCTCCAGGAGCTTCTGCAACAGCTAAAGATGCCGAATGAGCAAAGGTATTATTTTTTCCAACTACAAATTCATTAAAATTGTAATTTTTATTTAATTTAGTGGGATGATTAACTTCTTTAATTTTATCTGCAGTTTCAACTATCATTTTTTTTTGTGGATTGAAGCAAGTAAAATATATTTTTTGTTTAGAATTATAAAGATTAAAAAATATTTCAGAAACCATTTCGCTATAATTTTTATTTAAATAATCTGCAATAAATTGAGTTGGAACTTTTATAGTTAGTTCGTTATTTTTCATAGTTAAGACAGTTGTTTCTCTGAACCAAGTATTATAACCTTGCTCACTAATATTTTCTTGCAAAGTATGTAATATCCCTTCCCAATATTCAGAATTATCGATCATTTCTACCTCGTAATTAGATAACTTATTCACAAGTTATACACATTCTTAAACTATCTACTTCTTATTCTATTCTTTAATCAACTAAACATTACATAACTTATTGAAAGTAAATAACATACATATTTATTTAGTGCGAATATATAGCCAAGTTGAAAAGATGAGGTTTTTGTGTCAAGTGTATAAAAAACCCAAAAAAAGAATAAAAACAAGAAGGAATTTGGCAATTCATTACACTGTAAATAAATATAAAATATAATAAAAATTTGAGTTATCCACAAAATATTAATTAACTTACTACAGAACAAACAACTATTGTTTTTTTGTGCATAAGTTTTTATTGTGTAAAAAAGTTTGACAAGGTTAGTCCCTTAAAAGCTATTGCTCTATCTTATTTGTTAGGAGGAATAGAGGCAATAATGAAATTTGAAAAAGAAATGAAGTTAATAAAAAAAGGTGTTGAGGAAATTGTTTCCGAAAAAGAACTTTTTAAAAAATTGGAGAAATCAATAGAGAAGAAAAAGTCGCTTCGAATTAAATATGGGATAGATCCAACAGGTTATGATGTACACATCGGACATTTAGTGCCGATTCGAAAAATGCGTGAATTCCAAGATTTAGGGCATACTGGTGTAATCATTATTGGTGATTTTACTGCTCAAATTGGTGATCCAACCGGAAAAGATGAATCGCGTCCTCCGCTCACTAAAGAAGAAATCCATAAAAATGCAGAAAAATATATGGAACAACTTTATACTGTTCTTGATAAAGATAAAACAGAAGTTCGCTGGCAGACAGAGTGGTTCGGTGATATGAAAATGTCAGATGTTTTAAAGCTGATGGGAAAATTTACTTTGGCACAATTTATGGCACATGATACTTTCCGTAAACGCTATGAAAATGGGCTTCCGCTCGGTATGCACGAATTAATGTATCCCATTTTACAGGCTTACGATTCGGTGGCTGTAAACGCAGATATTGAGCTCGGTGCAACGGAACAAAAGTTTAATATTTTGGCAGGGCGAGATATGCAGAAATATTTTGATCAACCGCAACAAGTTGCAATTCTTTCTCCAATTTTAATGGGAACCTGCGGAAAAGAAAAAATGAGCAAATCGCTCAATAATTATATTGCAGTATTCGATTCTCCCAAAGATAAATATGGGAAAACAATGTCAATTCCAGATGAAATGATTATTAATTATTTCAATTATGCCACAAAAGTAGAGCCAGAAGAGATTGAAAAAATTGCTTTTCAATTAAAAAATAATGAGATAAATCCAAAAATTATAAAACAGCGTTTAGCTCGTGAAATTGTAAAAATGTATCACGGCGAAGAAGCTTCATTAAAAGCAGAAGAGGAGTTTAATCTTATCTTCAAAAAGAAAGATATTCCAGATAATATTCCAGAATTTTCACTTGTGGAACCTATTAAAATTTTAGATATTTTGGTGCAAAGTAAAATTTGTGCAAGTGGCGGTGAAGCTCGCAGAATGGTGAAACAAAATGCGGTAAGTATAAATGGAGAAAAAGTGAAAGATATTTTTGCAGAAGTATCTGATGAATGTGTAATAAAAGTTGGAAAAAGACGTTTTTTGAAGGTAATAAAATAATGGATTTTATTACAAGGTTAATTTTCCAAATTCCAGTTTTATTGATATCGCTAACAATTCACGAATTTAGTCACGGTTACGCGGCGTATTTATTAGGTGATGATACAGCAAAACGAGCTGGACGACTTACACTAAACCCAATTTCACACATCGATCCGTTCGGACTTTTAATGTTGTTTGTTGCTCATATTGGCTGGGCAAAACCGGTTCCTGTAAATCCATATAATTTTTATAATCAAAAGAGAGATATGGCAATTACTGCCGCTGCTGGACCTGCTGCTAACTTTATTACGGCAATGATTTTAGCTTTTGTATTTAATAAAATGAAGATGAGTATAGATCCATATTCTGCCAACATTTTTTCACAATACTTAATAGGAATGGTTTACTATGGCATTTTGATAAATCTTGCACTGGGTATTTTTAATTTATTACCAATACCACCGATGGATGGCAGTAAAATTTTAGGCGGGTTTTTATCTGATGAAGCGTATTATAAATTTACAGCACAAGAACGAAAGGGTGCCCAAATTTTGATGATTATTTTTTCTGTTTCATTTGTTTTTAAATTGAATATTATTGGTAGAATTGTCATTCCACCGTTAAATTTCTTAATGAATTTATTGGTCGGAAGTGGATTGTAAAAAAATATTTAAAAAAAATAGGAGATAGATTTATGAAAATAGTAGACGTAAAAAAAATAATTAAGGAAAATGAAATTCGCACAATCGATTTGAAGTATTCTGATTTAATGGGAAATTGGTATCACATCTCTTTTCCAGCCAGAAAAGTAGAATATGTTATTGAAAATGGAATTCCTTTTGATGGTTCCAGTATTCCCGGAATGAAATCTGTGGAAGCTGGAGATATGATACTTTTACCAGATATTTCAACAGCAATAATAGATCCATTTACCTATCATCCAACTTTGCGAATGCTTTCCTACATTTGTGATGCAGATACCAGAATTGGTGTTAAAAAAGACCCGCGAAGTTTAGCAAAACGAGCTCAAAAATTTTTAGAAAGTACGGGGATTGCAGACGAATCTTTTTGGATACCAGAATTTGAATTTTACCTTTTCAATGAAGCTATAATTAATAATGGAAAATTTGCAGCTGGCTATAAATTTACTTCAGCAGAAAACAAAAATGATCTTCCAGGTGGATATAAAGATGTAGATGGAACAGCTGTTGCCAACAGAAAAGGCTATCACATTGATGTTCCTTTTGATAAATATGCGGATGTGCGTGAAGAGATGGTACAACTTATTGAAGATATTGGTTGTCCCATTCGCTATCATCATCACGAAGTTGGACTATCTTCTCAGCAGGAAATAGAAACAGAACTTGTCGAATTTAGTTTAATTACCGATAAAATGATGTATATAAAAGATATCATTCATAATTGTGCTTTAGAAAACGAACTTACTGCAACTTTTATGCCAAAACCAATTTATGATGAAGCGGGAAGTGGAATGCATTTTCACATTCAGCTTAGAAAAGATGGTGAAAACATTTTCTATAAAAAAGGAAATTATGCAGATTTGAGTGATGAAGCACTCTATTTTATTGGTGGAATTTTGAAGCACGGACGTTCCTTAACTGCTTTTACAAATCCCAGCACAAATTCGTTTAAACGCTTACTTCCCGGTTTTGAAGCTCCGGTAAATCTCTTTTTTGGTTTAGCAAATCGTAGTGCTGCAATTAGAATTCCTAAATATGCTACTAGTAAAGAGATGAAGCGAATTGAATTTAGGACAGGCGATGGAACTTGCAATTACTATTTGGCAATGAGTGCACTTTTAATGGCTGGTTTAGACGGAATTAAAAATAAAATTATGCCAACTCCTGAAAATGGCTATGGACCTTTTGACGACAATGTTTTTGCTTGGAACAAAGAAAAATTATCGAAATTGCACGCCATTCCAATAAACCTAAAAGAGGCATTACAAGCGTTGGAAGATGATTATCAATATTTACTTGCGGGAGATGTGTTCAATAAAGAACTCATTGAAAGTTGGATAAATGAGAAGAAGAAAGAAGTGGTTGCGGTGAACAATAGACCGCACCCATTCGAGATGAATCTTTATTACAATCTGTAAAAGTAATTAGGAGAGAAAATGAGAGACAAAGATATTATGAAACAAATGGAAAAGGATAAAATAGAATTTGTCCAATTACAATTTTCCGATTTGTATGGAATCGTGAAGAGTTTAACAATACCATTTCCTCAAATAGAAAATGCTTTTACAAACGGAATTTGGTTTGATGGTTCTTCTATCGAAGGTTTTGCTAGAGTTTGTGAAAGCGATATGTATCTTGCTCCCGATATTTCCACCTATAATGTGATACCTTGGCTAAATTCTGAACACGGAAATACGGCTCGTTTCATTTGTGATATTTACACACCGGACGGTAAGCCTTTTGAGGGTGATCCCATGTTTATTTTAAAGAAAGTCTTGTTAAGAGCAAAAAAACTTGGTTTAGAATTCAATACTGGACCAGAAATGGAGTTTTTTTTACTTAAATCGAAGGATACACTTACTCCACTTCCAAACGATAAAGCGAGTTATTTTGATTTGATTACCGATGAGGCTTATGAAGTGCGTCGCGATATGTCGGTTGCTTTAAAACAATTTGGGATTGAGATAGAAACTGCCCATCACGAGGTTGCTGTCGGTCAGCACGAAATTTCTTTTAAATATGGGAACGCACTCAATACAGCAGATAATGCAATGACTTTGCGTTTTGTGGTGAAAGCGATTGCCCAAAAACACGGACTTTATGCCACTTTTATGCCCAAACCGATGGCTAATGAAAACGGTTCAGGAATGCACGTTCATCAAAGTTTATATAATATTAAAACAGGAGAAAATGCCTTTTTCTGTGCGGATGATGATTATCAACTTTCCTCCATTGCTTATAATTTTATTGCTGGTCAATTGAAGCATGTGAAGGCCATGTCTTCAATTTTATCGCCGACGGTAAATTCCTATAAAAGGTTGGTTTCCGGCTACGAAGCACCGGTTTATATTTGTTGGGGAAGAACTAATAGATCAGCCCTTATCCGCGTTCCATCTGCATTTAAAAACAATCCAAATTCCACGCGAGTCGAGATTCGCAATCCAGATCCGAGCTGCAATATCTATCTTGCTTATGCTGTTATGTTGAGCGCTGGTTTAGAAGGAATTGAAAAAAATCTTGCTGTCCCTAAACCGCTTGAAGAAGATGTTTATCTCTTCGAAAATAAGAAGATTGCCGAGATGAAAATTGCTACTCTTCCACAAAATTTGGGACGAGCAATTTCTGAAATAAAAAAAAATGAAATGATTAAAAAAACGCTTGGTGAACACACGTTTTACAAATTTATTGAAGCTAAAGAAAAAGAATGGAGTGAATATAGTTTGCAAGTTTCTAAATGGGAATTGGATAAATATTTGGAAATTTTTTAACAAAGATTGACCAATATTTTGAAAATAGTATAAAATAAAAAAATAATTTGTTTTGGAGGATAAATGTCGATAGCAGAAAAAATTATAGAGCTTAAACAAAAAAAAGAAAAAGCTCG
>CAYQOZ010000002.1:0-47077 GCA_964419355.1 uncultured Candidatus Cloacimonadota bacterium
AATATATGGTTGGAACAGTGGCAGAACTTCCATATTTAGAAGGATTTTATGCTGCGTCTGGAGATATATCATTCCCAGATCAAGAGGTAGAAGTTGGTCAATTGGTAGAAATTCCGATTAATGTAGCAGATCCAACTAACATTTATTCGTTTGAAAGTATGATTAGTTTCGATACAGAATTCCTTACATTTGAAGGGATTGATTGGTCATTCTCAGAAGATATGTTCACATTTAAAGAGGTAAATGACGAAGTGAATGGTGAAATCAAAATTGCTGCTGCTGATTCTCAAAACCTTATCTTGGATGGTGAAGAATTTGCAATTGTGAAATTTACTGTTCATAATGAAATTCCAGAAAATGGCATTAATGTAACATTAATCAATCGTTGGAATGACGAAATTTCCACATCAAATGTGGCTAATTTAGATGAGCCTATTAGCAACGATGATTCTGATATTCCTAATGTTACTGCTTTGAATGGTAACTATCCAAATCCATTCAGAGGAATTACTACGATTAATTTCTCATTGAAAGATGGTGTGAGTGAAGGAATTATCGAAATCTTCAACCTAAAAGGACAACTTATGAAAGAATTCACCATCAACAATAACGAGACAAAAGTTGAATGGGATGCGTCTGAACAAGCATCAGGAATTTATTTCTACAAGATGAAAGCAGGTGGAAGATATACCTCTACCAAAAAGATGATTCTGCTAAAATAAGCAAAATGTAAACAACAAAAACCCCGAGAAATCGGGGTTTTTGTTATTTTAAATTGTTATCAATAAATTCCAAATCTGTAAGATAAGTTCTAAAATAAGCACTTTCTCCATCTGTTGTAATTTGCAAAGCACCATCTTTTCCAGCAATGAACAAGTGATCTCCTAAAAAATGAAAACGTTCTAAAGTTTGTTTGTGTGGAAAACGAAATCGATTATTTAATGAAGTTGGAATGAAAGCATAATCTGGTGTAACGGAATCTATAAATGAAATTGAGCTGGAAGTTTTGCTACCGTGATGACCGATTTTCAAAACATCAGTATTAAGAAATTCGGGATATTTTTTAATTAAATATTTTTCGCCATCCTCCTCCAAATCTCCAGTGAAAAGAACGGAAAAATTTTTAAAATCTAAGCGAGCAACAATTGAGAGATTATTGAAATTTGGATGTTCGTAATTTTTATCAGGATGTAAAATTTTAAATTTCATATCCTGCATTTCAAAATGGGTTGTATCGCAAATTGTGACTAATTTACACATTTCTTTTTTTATTAAAGGTTGCAGAGTTTTCCAAATTTTTCTGGTTTGAAATTCATCAGTAACAACAAAATTTTTTACATTCAAATTTTTCAGAATAAATTTCACTCCTCCATAATGATCGTTATGAGCGTGAGTTATAATCAGCCAATCCAGTGTTTTAATCCCATTTTTTTGCAGATATGGCAGAGCATTATTTTCAAAACTGTTTTGTGGACCAGTATCAATTAAGATAATTTTGTCATTTGGAGTTTCGATAAGAAAAATATCTCCAATTGAACCTGTATCGAAAAAAATGAGTTTTAATTTTCCATTATCTGCAGGTATCAAAAAGAAAAAGGAGACCACAAGAATAAAGGAAATAGTGTATCTCCAGAATATTCTAATTTCCAATTTTTTCCAAAAACTCAGCAAAATTAGTAATAAATAAAAAATTAATAATTGTATAAAATTGACTGAAATAAAATTAAATTTCAGTGGTGCACTTGCAGAAAACAAAGTCCATTTCTCGAATATTAGCATCAAAAAATGGAAAGTTGCTCCATAAATTGAAACTAAAAAAAATGGCAAAAATATTATCAAGATTGCCAAAGGTAAAATTATAGAAATTAAGGGAATGGCAATGATGTTTCCCAAAATTCCATTCAAATTGAATTGATTGAAATAGTAGAGAGTTAATGGCGATAAAAAAATATTTAAAATTAGCGAAGTAAACATCAAAACGAGAATACCGTTTAAAATTTTTCTGCCGAAATTCATCATCGAAATATCCTCTTTTGATAACTTAATGAATTTGGATTTTGGTAGAATATTCAGAAGTACAAAAACGGCGATGAATGACATTTGCAGCCCAATTGAAAAAAGTTGTTTTGGATTGAAAAGTGTGATGAAAAATAGACTCAAAAGTAAAATATTATTTGTATTTGGTTTTCGTTGCAGTAATTTTGAGAGCAGAAATAGGCTAATCATAATAGAAGCACGAGTTACAGAAGGTGACCACGAGCAAATCGCCGCATAGAAAAGCAGGAAGAAAATCAAGATGATTTTAGCAAAATCTTTATTAAAAATGAAGATATTCAGAAGGGTTAATACGATTAATGAAATGATGCCAATATGCAAGCCACTAACTGCTAAAATGTGGCTTAAACCGGCACTATTTAAATTTTTTCGCCATGAACCTTGTTCACTTTTATCACCAATTACAATCGCTTTTATGAAACCGCTGTATTTACCAAATCGTTCATCAATTCTTTTTCGCAAAAACTTTCTAACATAAATTACAGATTGATAAAAAAAACTGGAAGAATTTCCAACTTTTTTTATAATTGTTTTGGAATAACCACAAGCGTAAATATTTTTTACAGCTAAAAATTCTTCATAATCGAACGAAGATGGATTTGAATTTTTTTGGATTTTGCGGATTTTGGCAACTGTTTGGATTTTATCGCCATATTTCAAACTGTCCTGAAATGTGGAGAATTTTATTTTTCCAATAACAGGAAAATTTTTTATAGAAATCAATTCTAAAATAAATGTATAATTCGAATTATTTTTTGTAACTTCAGATATAATCCTTCCTTCGATAGGTTGCAGGAAACTTTGTTTTTTCATAATGATATTTTTGATATGATTGTGCGGAAATTTTGGATTGCTATAAAATAATCCGAGCAGAAATATCAGAATAAAAATTGTGGGTAATTTGAACTTTCTGAAGAGAGCGAAAAATAAAAAAACAGCAAATAAAATAACGAATATTGAAAATGATAATTTTATAAATTGTGCCGAGATAAGGCCGATTATCCAGCAAATAATTGGAATAGTTAAAGGTAATTTGAAGGTAGAAATTTCCTTCATAATCTTTCTGTTATTTTAAAAGGTAATAAATTTTTTATAGTCTTGTTTTGTCTTTTTATAAAATTTCTGATTTGTATAAATAATCTCTTCAATTGTCGGCGAAATGCTATTTGTAGCGTTGCTAACAATTTTTTTGACAATCGTAAATATGTCGAGAAACTCAATTTTTCCATCAATAAAAAGCTGAACGCTTGCTTCATTAACTGCATTTAAAATTGTGGGTAATATTCCACCCTTTTTGCCAATTTCATAAGCAAAGAAAAAAAGCGGATATCTATCTTTTTGAACTTCTTCGAAAGTAAGTGCAGGAAGCTCCAGAATATTTGTTTTGGAAATATTAGATTTAATGTGTTTTGGATGAGTAAGTGCGTATAAAATTGGAATTTTCATTGTAGGAAAACTCATTTGAGAAATTATTGAATTATCTGCAAATTCAACAAAAGAGTGGATGATAGATTGTGGATGAATTACAGTTTTTATTTTGGGGAAATTTATTCCAAATAACCAATGAGCTTCAATCACTTCTAAAGCTTTATTCATCATTGTGGCACTGTCGATTGTAATTTTTGCTCCCATTTTCCAAGTGGGATGTTTCAGGGTTTGCTTGAGTGTAATATCTTTGAATTTATTCAAAGGTAATCTTCTGAATGGACCACCAGAAGCGGTGAGAATAATTGATTTTATTTCCTCAATACAAGAGTTCCCCAAAGCTTGCAGAATGGCACTGTGTTCGCTATCAACGGGAAATACATTTGCTTTGGAGTTGGATGTTTTATCCATCAAAATATGACCAGCCATCACAAGCGATTCTTTATTTGCCAAAGCCAAATCTATCTCATTTGAGATTGTGGTTACAGAAGAGCGCAATCCAGCAGAACCAGAAATGGCATTAATCACGACATCGCAATTCAGAGAGTTCAATATTTTTTGTAATTCATCTTCTCCAAAATAGAGGTGCAAATTTTTGGGAATGTCATCTACAAGATTTTTTAGTTCTAAATTTGTGATGCAAGCAGTTGAAATTTTGAATTCCTCACAATATTTTAAAAGTGTTTTAAAATTATTGTGAGCAGTTGCAAAAACTATCTGGAATTGGTTAGAATGTTCCCTAATAACTTCAACAGCAGAAGTTCCAATCGAGCCGGTTATTCCTAAAATTGCAATTTTTTTCATAAAGAATAACCAATTGAAATTCTCTGAGAATTTTCTAATTCGGGGTTGTGCTCAAATGAATAATTTATTTTCCAGTTATTCCAATCGAAAGATAAACCGGTGGTGAAGTTATTAATATTGTATCCTGCAAAAATTTCAAGATTGGGATAAATTTGCAAAGCAGTGCCAAGATGAAAATCTACATTGAAAATATTTAACGATAATTTTGAATCTCGATTTTCGCCATAAAACTCTGTTCGCAAAAATAATTTTGTATTTTTTTTAATTATCGGAAAAGAAAAATCACGCCGAATTTCTGCGTCAAATGAAGGGTTTACGAACTCGTGAGTTCCAGTTGACCAGAAAATTTGGGTTGTAAAAAAATCTCGCAATTTCAAAGCTAAAAAAATCTTTTCATTCCAATTAAAAATAGTCGAAATATCTGCACCAAAACCATAACCAGATTCTTCTGCCAAATTTTTATAAACAAATTTTGAGGTAAATCCAATTATATAATTTGATAACTTTCGAGAAAAACCAAAATAAGCTACGATGTCAGAATTATTGATAGATTTGTATTTGTAGGGTCGATTTTCATAGCTAACTTCAATAGTATCTTCGGGGATTTTTGTTAGCGGAATGTTGTCAATTCCGATGCGAGTGATACAAATAGAGAATTTTTCATTCTTTCCCAAAACAGCGGAAAAAGTATCAAAATTTAATAATCCAGAATATTCTTCAGCGTGCATCAGCTCAAATTTATTGGTAGAAATTTGGGTGAGTAAAGAGGAATTCCAATAGGCAGGTGCGAAAGTTTCGCTATCCGTCAAACCGCATCCGCCCAAGGCGGTGTTGCGCACGCTAATATTCATGTTGAATATTTCACCAGCATATTTTACAGCCATTAAATTTGCTGTAATTAGCATTACTATCACCAAGATATTTTTTTTCATATTTTATTACCTAAAGCAACTTTACAAATGAACCCATAATTTTCTTCAAATTTCCACCGGAAAATGAAATTGTCAATTTAGCATTTTCATCTTTTCCAACAACATTCAAAATTACACCGTTTCCAAATTTAGAATGGGATATTTTTTGTCCAACCTTAAAATGCTTTTCATTTTCTGAAGTAACTTTGAGATTAGAAGAACGAGTCTTAATTTTTCTTGGTGAACGAATTTCATAGAAATTATTTGCATTATTTTGGGTAAGTAAATTATCATCTATTTCCATCAAAAATCTGCTGGGAAATGCCGAAATTATTGTATTAAAAGTTCGACGCATACTCACATAACTGAGATAAACTTTTTCTTTGGCTCGTGTGATGGCGACATACAAAAGTCGCCTCTCTTCTTCCAACTGTTTTTCATTTTCAATAGACCTAGAATGGGGAATTAATCCATCTTCGATGCCCACAACAAAAACATATTCAAATTCCAAACCTTTGGCGTTATGCATTGTCATTAGTTTTACAGACGCTTCGTCTTTATTGTAATCATCAAGATCAGTTTGCAAAGATATATTTTGCAGATAATCTGTCAAAAGTGGTTCTTCTCCTGTTTCTTGAAAATAATTTTCGGAAAATTCTTTGGTAGCTGCTACAAATTCTTCGATATTTTCCAACTTTGAAATATCTTGCGGGTCGTTGCTGTCGTAAAGATTTTTCATATCAAGGGTTTTAATTATATGTTGCACTAACTTTGTGATTGGTTTATCATAAGTTTGGAATTTTCTAAAAATTTCAGCAAAATTTTCAACTTTTTTGGCAGAATTTCCCAAATGTTTCAGCAAGTCATCATTAAGAACAGCCTGCAAAATATTCATCTCATTATCAATTGCAAAACTTGTAAGTTTCTGAATTGTAACTTTTCCAATTCCTCTTGATGGGAAATTTATTATTCGCAAAAGACTATCGGAATCGTGAGGATTGTTCAAAATTTTGAGATAAGCTAAAATGTCTTTAATCTCTTTGCGCTGGTAAAAATTTACTCCGCCAATAATCTGATATTTTATGCGATTTCTGGTAAAAGCATTTTCAAAAACACGCGATTGAGCATTGGTTCGATACAAAATTACAACTTCGTTGTAGCTTATATTTTTATTTTTTTTCAATTCCGAAATCATGGCAATAACGGCATTTGCCTCACTTCTTTCGTTATCAAGTTTCATCAATTCGGGTTTATTATTTGATTTTATTTGTGTCCAAAGTTTTTTTGGATGTCGCGAACTATTTCTTTTTATCAAGCTATTTGCAACATCCAAAATAGTTTGAGGGGATCGGTAATTTTGTTCCAATTTAACAGTGAGAACATTTTTGTAATCTTTTTCAAAATTGAGAATATTACGAATATCTGCTCCACGCCAGCTATAAATTGCCTGATCATCATCTCCCACCACGCAGAGATTTTGGTGCTTTTGAGCAATCAAATTCACGATTTTGAATTGAGCATAATTTGTATCTTGATATTCATCAATCATCACATATTTAAAAATCGATTGGTATTTTTTTCTGATTTCGTCATTATTGTGGAGTAAAATAGCAGTATACATCAACATATCATCGAAATCCATTGCATTATTTTTCAACAAGATATTTTGGTATTCTCGATAAATTTTATGAACAATTTGCGTAGAATAATTCTCATCGTTGAAATTAAAAAAATCTTTTGGCAAAATTAACGAATTTTTTTGTTTACTGATTATTGAGGCAACTTTTCTTAATGGGAATTTATCTTTATCAATATCGAATTTTTTATAGATTTTTTTCAAAACAGATTGTTGATCAACTTGGTCATAAATTGTAAAATTTGATGAGTGCGGAATATAGTGGTTTTCTCTACGAAGAATTTTACCGCAAATAGAGTGAAACGTGCCAACCCAAAGATGCTGTGCATTAATGCCAAATTTTTTCAGTAATCTCTCTTTTAGTTCTCCGGCTGCTTTATTGGTGAAAGTTACGACCAAAATATTGAAAGGACTTACTTTCTTAACATTTATCAGGTAACCAGTGCGGAAAATAACACAACGCGTTTTTCCGCTACCTGCACCGGCAAGAACTAAAAGCGGTCCATCAGTGTGTTTAACTACTTTTTGTTGTTGAGGATTTAGCATATCTTCAACATTCATTTGTTACTCTTACCAAGTTTTTGCGTCAGAACGATAGCCTTCTAATGTATCTTGATCAGCAATTATTTTGAAAGCAGATATTTTATACCAATAGCGATTTTCTGAAAGATTTTCAGGAATATCATCATAATTGTTTATGGAAATAGAAGGAATAGTTCCAATTTTGAGAAAATAACCGAATGTGTTTTCTGAACGATAAATGAAATAACCACCATTTTGATAAGAAAGTGTATCCCATTCTATTTTAACATAACTATCTCCAATCTTTGTAATATCTATATTATAAATTCTGGAAGGAGTTTCGATGCCCGTTAAATCAGGATCGACAGGATTATTTTTTTTTAAAGAACATGAAATTACTGTAACTATGATTAAAATTAATATCAAATATTTCATAATTTAAAACCTCCAGGTAATTCCAGTTGGTGAAACTTGCAATTTTCTATCTTTTTTTTCCATAATTATTTTTTGCCAAATTTCTGCGTTGTAATCATTAGTAGATGCGATTGTATCATAAATTGAGTAGAGCCAAGTGGTTAAAGCAAGTCCAAAAAATATTTTTGAATATCTATATTGAGTGCTAGCATCATTGTAATATTGTTTAATATCCACAATATAATTGGCAGTTTGATACTTATGATAATACTCCTTCGAGCGGTCATAAAAATAATAGCTTGTGCTCAAAAGCACTATTTCCGAACCCACTAAAATCAAACCTTTTGTTGCTTGATTTGCTTCTAAATGTCCCCAACCTGGGAAAACTGCAGATTTAAGCATATTTTCAGTATAACTTGATTTTTTCAAATGATAAATTTGCAGTAGTTTTTGTCTTTCATCTCTTTCCTTTCGAGCTTCAAGTTGCTCTTCATGATTTTTCCAACCATATTTATTTGGAATGTAATCTTTTTTTACATCTAATTCTTCTGCATAAATTAGCATAAATGAGAGTAAGATAATTAACGATAATATTTTTCGCATTTCATACCTATATTTCAGACATAAGTTTATCGGAGATTTTATTTGCAGGGGTTATTTCCATAGTTTTCACATTGACTTTCCAAGCAAAATAATAGCTTTTTTGGGGAGCTATAATATCATAACGTACTTCATAATTATATTCTCCAACAGCAAATGCAACTTTCCAACCCGAAGAGGAGACAAGCTTATTTCCATATTCAATTTTACTTTCTTCAAATAATAAAATAATTCGATCACTTAATGTGCCATTTTTGTAATTTACAATAATATTCTGAGCAAATAATTTTGGGTTTTTAGCTGAATTTATCACATTTTTCATCAGAAATATTTTGTGTTTTACCTCTTTTGTAGGGAAATGTTCATTAGCTTTTGTATAATAATTCAAAGCTTTTTGAAATTCTTTTTTATCTTCAAATTCAATACCTTTTTGCTTAAAAGTTATTCCAAGTTTATAATTTTTTTGAAATTCATCAGCATTTAAAATTGCATCATCAGCATTTTTATATTCAGGAATCATAAGAAAACATTTCCGATATTCATCTTTTGCTATCTTGAATTTATAATTGTCAATTAATTTATCACCGAGGGCAATTAAATTTTGGCAATTTGTTTGTAGCTTGTTCTCTACAAACGGTTGTTTTTCCGGAGTATAAACCAAAATACTATCACAAAAAAATCTTACCTTTTCATACTCTTTGTTCTCAAATGCTTCATCTGCTTTCAGTAAATAAATATCGCTGATTTCAGCCAAAATGGTTTTGTTTTGTTTTGTAGGATATTGTTCTAATTTTGAGAGTAATTGCAAAGCTTGACCGTATTTTTTAGAATTTTTAAAATTCACAGCAATGTTAATATATTTTGGCAAAAATTTATCAATCTTAGGTTGGATTTTTTTTGTTAATTTATGCTTCGGAAAAAGTGACCACAAAGTATGATAATCATGAAATGCCAGCTCTTCTTTGTCCATTTCAAAATAGATATTAATTCGATGGTATAAAATTTCAGGAGTAAATTCCGAATTGAGAAGATAGGATGTAACGTAGTTATAATATTCCAAAGTTTTATCAACATTGTTCTCAAAATTTTTCTGGGCTAATTCAAAGTAGCATTCGTCGAGATATTTATCTGCAGAATTGGAATTTGCCAGAAAGAAAAGATGTGAAGCAAATAGCCAATCTTTCTTTTTGAACGCTTCTAATCCCAAATGATAATAGGCATTTGAACGCTCTACTCTAATTTGCGTTGCCAAAGCTCTATCGGGATTTTTTTCCAACAATTCATCATATAATTGGATAGCAGATTCATATTTTTTTTTCAAGTGAAAATTTGAAGCTTTTTTGTATTTCATATTCTCGGAGCAACCAATTAGAAACAAAGCAAATGCGAAATAAATTATTCGATTTTTCTTTATTAATAACGTCATATTTTTCTTTCAACCTTTTCAAATTTCATCATGATTTTTTATCTGATTAGTGGGAATTACAACAGGTATTTCGTCAAGTTTTCTCCCAAAAAAAACAAAAATAAGTGCAAAGAACAAAGTTGCCATAATGAGCAACTCAGTTGACTCCATTTTGAAAACCAAAATAGTTATCAATACAATAATAATATTAATTAAGTAAACGATTATTGCAGTTACTTTTGGTGATTTCATGGCATTATCGATACGATGCGTTGAGTGATCTTTACCACCTTGACTAAGTTTTCTTCCATCTCTTTTACGAATGAAACTTACCAAAGAGATATCAAAGATTGCATAGCTAAGTAATAATACCGGAAGGAGATAGTAAATATTATTTTCCATTCTAGTTACTGCCAATTTTCCTGCTAAAATTCCCATTGTGGAGAGGAAATAACCAAAAAACATACTTCCAGCATCACCTAAAAATATTTTTGCCGGATTAAAATTGTAGGGTAAAAAACCAAATACAGCACCGGCAAAACTTAATGAAAGAAGTGCAATGAAATTTGACTGAGTAGCAAGCGTATTCGTTTTGCTAATAATACTAAATGCATAAAATCCCAACGCCAAAATTCCAGACATTCCAGTAATTATTCCATCCATATTATCAAGGAAATTAAGGGCATTCATTAAGCCAATCATCCACAGAAAAACTATGGGAATGGTAATGTAAGCGGGACCTAATAGATGAGAAAGGTCATTAAATGCAATGAAGCAAATTACCGCAATTGATTGGCCGAGCATTTTCAAAATTGGTTTCATTCCGACTTTATCATCGATAACTCCAACGATAATTATCACGAAAGCACCCAATAAATAACCTAATATTTCCATATTTAATGGGTGAAATTTAGCAATTATGACAATGCTAACCAACACAAAAAATCCAACAAAAACAGCCAATCCACCCAAAAGAGGAATTGCCTTTTTATGAACTTTTCGCTCTTCTGGATTATCCATAAATTTGGTTTTGGTTGCATATTTAATAAACAATGGCGTAGTAGCGTAAACAACCAAAAATGAAAGCATTAGCACTGACAGAAACGAATAAATTATATTCATAAATCACCTAATTATTTTTTATGATAAATCTTCACTTTGTGCAAATCGGCAGAGTTCAAGTTTGCCGTCAACCATTTTTAAATAAGAATTATTTACAAGCCAATCCCCGGCGTTGGCGTAAATTCCATTTTTAAATTCGATTATTTTCGGAAGATGGGAATGCCCCATAATCACGATATCGTAATTTTCTAATATCTTATTGGAATGTTTTATCATTCCCTGTTCGCGAGTTTTCATTTTCATTTTAGTTGTTCGATTTGTGCGACTGGATCGGCTTAAATGTTTTCCGATTTTAAGGGCAAAATCAGGATGGATAAGAGCAAAAATTTCCATAACAATTTTATTGCGAACTAAAGCACGAAAAATTTTGTAACGCAAATCGTTTGAAGTGTATTTATCTCCGTGAGTTACAAAAATATTTTTTCCATCTATCTCGGTGGCAAAAAAATCTTTGTAAATTTTAATATCAAGCTGTTCAGCGAGAAAATCTCCAAACCAAAAATCGTGATTTCCGGCGATAAAAATAATTTTACAACCATTTTCTCGAATATCAGCAAACTTGCGTAAAATAGGGAAATATCCTTTGATAATAACGCTGTTCCACGCAAACCACAAATCAAAAATATCACCATTCAGAATTAGCATGCCTGCCTCTTTTTCTACCAGCGACAAAAAATCCAAAACTTTTTTTAATCGTTCTACCTCATTTTTATTTTCATCAAATTTAAGATGAAAATCGGATGCGATATAAATTTTCATAATATTTCTACCTCGTCATCAAATAATAAAAAATATTTGCTCCCATTTGGAAAGCAGTTTTTTTAATTTTTGGAGAGTCATTATGTGCATTGCTCCAACCATCAGAAATATTCGATTCGTAAGTGTAAAGCACCATTATCCTGCCATTGTTGTCGAAAATGGCAAATGCTTGCGGGCGTTTATCATTGTGTTTATGGATTTTTGGAAGCCCTTTCCCAAACGAAAAATATGCGTGAAATATCTCGTGATTTGAAGGAAGTTCTATCATTTTTTTTTCTGGAAATATTTTTTGAATTTCACGACGAAAAGATTCATCCATTCCATAATCGTCATCAGCATAAAGAAAACCGCCACGCATTAGATAATTTCGCAGATTTTCAATATCTTTTTCATTAAAAGAAATAGTTCCGTGTCCCGTCAAAAAGAGAAATGGATATTCAAAAAGCTTTGCATCAGACGGTTTTACGGAAGCTTCTTCAATGCTAAATTTAGTGGAAATAGTTTCGTTGAGATATCTCACCAAATTCGGAATGGCATCGGTGTCATTATACCAATCTCCACCTCCATCATAGTGCAATCTGGCAATTTGATTCGAGCCAGAAAGTAACATAAATAAACTAATTAATAGTATAAAAATATAATATTTCTTCATGCTTTTGATGATTTTTTTTTCTATGAAATTCAGGCAAGGAAAAAAATCTGGACAGAAAAATAGGTAAGTTTCATTTGACAAAAATAAAAATACATAATTAAAGACGAAAGAGGATTTTATGGAACTATATAAACAGCTAAAAGATGAGAAAAAATTTTTCCTCATTGCCGGACCTTGTGTAATCGAGGACAAACATTTGATGCTTCAAATTGCGGAGGATTTGAAAAAAATCACTTCATATTTGGGCATTCAATTTATTTTTAAATCATCATACAAAAAAGCAAATAGAACTTCAATAAATTCTCCAACTGGAGTTGGTTTGCAAAAGGGTCTGAAACTTTTGAAAAAAATTAAGAGAGAATTTGATGTTCCAATTTTAACTGATGTCCATGAAACGAATGAAGTTGATGAAGTTGCTCAAGTAGCGGATATAATTCAAATTCCAGCTTTTCTATCAAGACAGACAGAATTATTGTTAAAAGCAGGTAAATCACAAAAAATTGTAAACATCAAAAAAGGTCAGTTTATGGCTCCTGAGGATATGCGAAATGTGGCTAAAAAAGTTTTAAGCACCGAAAATAACAAAATATTGCTCACCGAAAGAGGAACTATTTTTGGCTATCACAATTTGGTAGTTGATTTTAGGAGTTTTGCGATTTTGAAATCGCTCGGTTATCCAGTGATTTACGACGTAACTCACAGTTTGCAAAAGCCATCGATTGGTAAGGTTAGCGGTGGCTCTCCTGAATATGTTTCAATGATGGCAAAAGCGGCTTTAGCAACCGGAATGGTGGATGGATTATTTATCGAAACGCATCCGAATCCGCAAAATGCATTTAGTGACGCCAACTCAATGTTGCCACTTTGTGAGCTCAAAGAGCTTCTTAAAATATGTTTTAAATAAAAAAATATAGAAAACTTTCTGAACCAAAATGGAGAGAATTTTAGCAAAGGAGAAATATGCAGGATTGGAAAAAAATAAAACTGATAATTTTGGATAACGATGGTGTGCTTACCGACGGAAAATTGGTTTACAATAATAATTTGGTGGAGAGCAAAAATTTTAATGCAAAAGATGGTTTGGGGATCAAAATGCTCTCTTTTAGTTCTATCAAATTGGCGATTATTACCGGGAAAAAATCGGAAATAGTAAAACTGAGATGTGAAGAACTTGGCATTAAATATTTATTTCAAAAGGTAGATAATAAGCTAAAAATTGCCGAGAAATTAGTTCAAAAATTAAATTTAAAGTGGGAAAATGTAGCATATTTAGGTGATGATTGGAACGATTATCCAGTCTTCCGAAAATGTAAATTATCAGCTACAACCGCCGATGCATTTCCTACAATTAAAGAAAAAGTGAATGTGATTTTGACGAGAAAAGGTGGCGAAGGTGCCGTCCGCGAATTTATTGAAATGATTTTGCAAAAACAGGGAATTTATGAAGAAACTGTGGAAAAACTCATCGCTTATTTGGAAAGTAAGTAGTTTTTTAATTCTCCTTTCTTGCACTCCACCAAAACAGTCAAAGCAAACAGGTTTAAATGGACAAATTCCTGATGAGCAAGCCGATTCGGTGTATGTTATCTCTACAACTGGAAATACTATCGATTATGAAATGACGGCAAAATTTATGTATAAATTTTATGATAAAAAGCTCACTTTGGCGGATTCTGTATTTATCACTTTTTTCTATGAAGATGGCTCGATTAAATCAACTTTTTATAGCGATAAAGCCGAAATGGATGAGGTTGAGAACAAACTTGTCGGAGTTGGAAATATCATTATCACAAGTGAAAATGGTGTTATGAAAGCTCCGCGAGTGGTTTTGGATAGAAATACAAATCAACTTTTTGCGTCGGATGGTGTAACTTTGATTCGTAGCAATAATGTATTGAAAGGTGAGCAGATGCGGTCAGATTTGAATTTAGATAGAGCGGAGATTATCAAAGTTTCTGCTGAAGGTGAACTTGAAAATGAAGATTTCGATTTTTAGATTCTTACTTATTTTTTTTGCTTTTTGTTCATTTTTGGTTGCGGAAGAAACTGAGCTACGACCCTACAGATTAATCAATGCTGACACTTTAGTAATCAAAAAACATAACGATGAATTTGTGAGCAATCTTTTGGGAAATGTCCATTTTTTTTATGGTGATACCGAATTTTTTTCTGATAAAGCCGATATATTTGAGAAGCAGAAAATGGTCCGTCTTTGGGGAGATGTGAAAGTTCGTGAAGACACGCTCAGTTTGTTTGCAGATAAGGTAAATTATTATCGCGAGACGGAAAAATTTTATCTCAATGGAAATGTGTTTGTCAAAGAAACTCATGTCGATTCAACCTATCGAACTTTCAATGCAGACAACATAAAATACTTTAGAAATGAACGAGAAATCTATGCAATAAATAATGTTTTGACTTATGATCAGAGAGAAAATTTATACGGAAAATGCGGTGAATTGAACTACTTTATTGAAGAAGGTTTTGGATATTTGATGAAAAAACCGTTACTCTATTTTTCCAAAGAAGATTCGCTTTCTATTTCTGCCGAAAAGATAGAATATTATGAAGATTATAAAAAAATTATTGCAAAGTTTAATGTTGTTACAAAATCAAATAAATCTGATATTTATAGCAATTTTTTACTCTATTTTTCTGAAGATGAAAAAGCAATTTATCAAGGTAACCCAAGATTAATTTCCGAATTTGCCGATGCTTTTGCAGAAGAATTTCAGATATATTTCAAAAATGAAATGATTAGAAAAATAGAACTTTTTGATTCCTGCCGAGTTGAATTCAAAACTGCAGAAAATTCCGAAAAAAAATCTTGGGTTACAGCTCAAAATATGATCTTTAAATATTTGGATGGAAAACTAAAAATATGTGACGCTAGAATAAATGTCGATTCTTTTTTTAATCAGGAAAAAAGCGAAACTAAAAATCTGATAAAAAATAGAGCATCTGGACAACATCTTGTCATCAAAATTACCGCCGATGAAAAGATAGAATCACTTCAGCTCACAAACGATATAAAAGGTACCTATAAATTCATTAAAAATTAGCACTTTATGTTCATTCTTTAAATAATTTCTTGACACGTTATTATCATAATTAACTTTTCGAACTGTAAATTAAATCTGGAATGGAGGAACTGATGAATGTTTATTATTTTGTTGTGCCTTTTGCTTCTCTCTCTCTCTCATCACTATTAGTATTTCAGTAAATTATGGACTTTCTCTTTCTAAGCATTCAAAAGTTCATCGCTCAAATAAAAAAATATTTTCTCTATTTGGTAAATTCAAATTTCCTTAACTATTACCTTTTCAGAATGCTTTTCTGCTGGAAAGATTTTGTATTTTTTATAGGAAAGACTTTTTTAACAACGCTCCGGAAAAGAAGGCAAACCAAAAGGGGCAAAAAATATAACTCGGTATAAAATTATGCCGGGAAAAAGGAGAATGTTATGTTTACAAAGAGAAATACGGTCGTGATTGCTTTAATAGCAGTTTTTGTGATGGCTGCGATAATCTTAAGTGCTTCTACAATTAGAGCACATGTCTCAACCAGTGTCTCAGGAAGTGCTTATGATGGTCATGTTTGTGCACGTTATGAAGGTGCTACATGTACTCTATGGGAAGTTTATTATGGTCCAAATACATATTCGTTTACTTGGTTTAGTAGTGTAGGAGCGTTGTATTCATATGCCAGAGTTACAGATAGAGGTAGGTCAGATGCAGGAACTGGTGGCACAAGTACTCTCGAGGATATTTATTTACATCTTCCCGGATCTATACCGCCTATACCGTATGATCCAACGATACCTAATAATAAGTAAAAGCTAATGAAATACCCCACTATAGTGGGGTATTGTTGTGAGGTAATTATGATAAAATCTAACTCTCCATTGTTCATATTATTGATTCCAATTTGCTTAATGACAATTGAAGTAGAGAAAATTTCTGAATTTGCCATTTCAGAAGTTTACAATGCATCAGAAAATTCAATGCAACTTCGGGAGAATTATTTATTCGCTGTGAATAGTAGAAGTTTTCAAATATTCAATGTTTCCGAAGGGTCTCTTAATTTGGTTCAAGAAATGAATTTAGAAGGCGATTTAAGAAGAATAACATTGTGTAATAATTATGCTTATGTATCTACCTTGCCAATAACCAGCAGATTATATAGGATAAATATCTCCGATTTAAGTTCACCAGTAATAACAGATACAATTACATACTTAGGTAATTATGTTCATTTTGCAGACAATAATCATATTTTTGTACATGAATTTTCTTCAACAGATGGTTCGTTCATTATTCATATTTATGATAATGAAACATTTGAGGAACTTACTATTTTCGAAATTCCAGAAGTATTATGGCCAATGAAATATATCAAAAATGGTGTAGGAACTGTAAAAGATTATACAAATCTCCATTTATACGATTTAACTGATATTTATAATATAACTGAGATTCATTCATTTCTCCTACCAAATGGAAATACAACTTCTCACTATAAAGTTCGTATAGTTCAAGACGAATATTTGTTTATTAACACTCTCGATGGTATTGAAATTTATAGTTTGGTTTCTCAGAATCAATTAGAGTTATTAAATACTATAAGCGGTAATAATTTATATTATGAAGTAGATAGTGCTAAGATGGTTGTTGTTGAAGAAAATAATTTATGGCTCTATAATCTAATCAATCCAGGCAATCCTGAATTGATTGATAGCGTTATAAATAATCCTTATTTAAATTGGTATAACAATTTACAATTCAATGAAGGTCATTTATCTTTAACGACAATACAAGGTAAACTGTTTCTCTATTCTACAACCGATAATACATTGCAACAAATAGATACTAATTATTCATATGGCAGATTACATAACGCTCACTTACATAATGAGCATGTATATATTGCAACATATCTCAATGGAATAACAAACTTCGATTTAGGAAATATATTTTCTCCTCAATATACAAACAATACACATCAAAATTTTACATGGTTGAATATGACCGGAGATAATGATATTATAATTCCCGGAGGTATCGATACTGAATATAATACTTTCAAGAATGTGATTATGTCTGTTAATAGTGATGAATTTAATGTGTTGTATACTCAAGAATCAACTTCTGAATATACCTATTTTATCTATTATTTTGATGAAGTTGGTTACTTCAAGATTGCCGAATCTACCCTTTATAAATATCAAATTGATGAGAACAATAATTTGATTGAAACAGCTCAAGTTGATTTACCGGAAACATACAATGCTGGTTCTATTTTTTTTAATGGAAACTGTGCATATATAATTTACTCGGGTTACATTGCAATTATTGAGAACATAAACAATGCAAATATTTCATTTTCAAATGAAATTTCTATTCCAGATGAAAGTTCAGATATTTATTTTTATAACAATTATATGTTTGTTTGTAATCAGTATCTTGGTGATTCTTATATATACAATATTGAAGACCCCATCAATCCAGAATTGATGTTAACCATTGAAAATAGTGGCTTTATAGGTATAGATCAAGATAATGAATTACTCTTTATGGGATATTTTTTCTGTGAAATATACGATCTTTCAACTATTCATTCGGGAGTTATTAATCAAATTGGTATGTTTCAAAATTGGTCTCATTGTGAAGAAATTATCCCATTTAAAAGAGATAATGAGAATTACATTATCTATCTGGAAGATACTTCTTGTTCAATTTATCATTATGACGATATTTCTAACTCTAATGAACAACAGATTTTAACTCTAAAATCGAATGTTTTCAACCATCCCAACCCGTTCAGTGGTGAAACCACGATTTCTTTTTCTTTAACCACAGAGAGCACAAAGAACGCAGAGTTGATAATCTATAATATCAAAGGTCAAATTGTTGATCAATTAACCGTTACCGAAGGCGACAATAGCCATTGTCGCTTACAATGGAATGCGTCTGGACAAGCATCAGGAATTTATCTCTACAAACTTGTCGTCGATGGTAAAGATGTTGATACGAAAAAGATGATACTCTTGAAATAATGTAGCTCAACATTTCGATGTTGAATTTTTCGAGATTGGAATCTTGGGTTACAGCTCAAAATATGATCTTTAAATATTTGGATGGAAAACTAAAAATATGTGACGCTAGAATAAATGTCGATTCTTTTTTTAATCAGGAAAAAAGCGAAACTAAAAATCTGATAAAAAATAGAGCATCTGGACAACATCTTGTCATCAAAATTACCGCCGATGAAAAGATAGAATCACTTCAGCTCACAAACGATATAAAAGGTACCTATAAATTCATTAAAAATTAGCACTTTATGTTCATTCTTAAAATAATTTCTTGACATTCAAAAGGTTGTCTTGATTTTAGCCTTTCCTCGTAAGAGAATATAAAATAAGAAGTTATCTAAATAAAGATATGATTAATTTGAAAAGGAGAATGTGATGAAAAGGACTTATCAACCTCATAATCGAAAGCGCAGAAATAAACATGGATTTCGTGCTAGAATGAAGAGCAAATCTGGCCGTAAAGTGCTTGCACGCAGAAGACAGAAGAATAGAACTCGCTTAACCGTAAGCGATTAATGAAATTCATTACCTCGAAAAAAGAGTATCGTGAAGTCTATGATGATAACAAAAGATTGGTCAACAATCTCTTCATATTTCTAATAAAAAAAATACCAGAAAATTTTTTTCATGTTGGAATTGTCGTTAGTAAAAAGGTTGGAAATGCTGTCGTAAGAAATAAAGTGAAACGGCGTTTAAGAGCATTTTTACGAGAAAATGAGCAACTGCATCCAACCAATATGAAACTTATTATCATCGCAAAAACTGAAGTCGGAAATGCAAAGTGGAAAAAATTTAAGGAAGATTTAATTGAAACATTTAAGACATTCGAGAATGTTTAATAAAATAATTTTATTTCTAATCGGCATTTATCGGAAAGTGATTTCACCACACCTTCCTCCAACTTGCAGATTCACTCCAACTTGCAGTCAATATTCCGCTCAAGCATTTCACAAATATTCCTTTTTCAAGGCTATGAAATTATCAATTGTTAGAATTTTTAAATGCCATCCGTTTCATTCGGGTGGACACGACCCACTTCCATAAAAAGGAGAAAAAATGGATAAAAAAACGTTAATTGCTTTGTTCTTGATTTTGATAGTATTCTGGATTAGTAGCGAATTTATTTGGAAACCAAATCAAGAAAGAAAAGTGCAAGAGCTGAAAAATCAACAAGTTACTCAAATAGATGAGCAAAAACCCTCAAAACAGATTCAAAATATTACATCTCCACAAATTAATGAAATCCATTCTGAAACGAGTGAAACTAACATTGATATTAACGATTTCATGACTTTGGAAAATGAGAAGATTAAATTGGTTTTCAGCAATAAAGGTGCGGTTATTAATTCGGTAAAATTAAAAGGTTTTTATCTCGAAGATAAAGAAAATTTTGTGGAATTAATTCCTAACGAAAATGTACTCTTAAATCTTAAATTGACCGATTCTTTTGAATCAATAATTAATTTAAAAAACACAGTTTTTGAGCATTCCCAAACTGCAAATACGATATCTTTTTTCACAACAATTAACAATCGAACAGTCAAAAAAATCTTCACTATCGGCAATGAGTATAATCTTGAAATGGAAATACAAATTGATAATTTTAATGAGATTAGTGGTTACGAGCTTGCCTTTGATAGCGGGATTGCGGACACTGAAAAATATTTAAAAATGAAATCGAACGATTATCAGATGGTTTATCAAATTGCTAATGTACAAGATGAAATTAAGCTTCGAAAGCTAAAAGAAGAGCAAAAAATTAGCGGAAAAGTAAATTGGGCAGCGATAAAATCTAAATATTTTACGATGGCTATTATCCCAAATGACCTAATTGATACTCGCAAATTAATTGCTTTTAAAAACAATGAAAGTCCAGCCATAAATATGTTTATTGCTCACAATAAATATTCTCTAAATCACCATTTTAAAATCTATTTTGGACCACTCGATTACAACAATTTAGTTGCGTATGAGAATGGTTTAGAGAATGTGGTAGAATTAGGATGGAAACCGCTACAATGGATTGGGAAAATTTTCAAACAATTTCTCAATTTTTTAAATGGATTTATTCCAAGTTGGGGAGTTTGTATAATTATTTTTGCGATAATTCTAAAAATGCTTTTGTATCCGCTTACACATAAATCTTTTGAATCAACCACCAAAATGCAAAAGGTGCAACCTTTGATAAAAGAAATTCAAGCAAAATATAAAGGTGATGCTCAAACGATGAATGCTGAAATGAAAAAGCTGTATAAAGAACACGGTGTAAATCCGCTTGGTGGCTGTTTGCCAATGCTTTTGCAAATGCCAGTAATCTTTGCACTTTATCCAATTCTACGTTACTCTATTTCACTTCGTCAGGCAAGTTTTATGTGGTTACCAGACCTTTCCGAGCCTGACCCAAAATGGGCTCTTCCCATTTTGATGGCTGTATTTATGTTTGTGCAACAAAAACTTATGGCTCCTTCCAAAGCAACGATGGACGGAATGGATGAGAAAGCAAAAGCCGCTCAACAGAGCCAAAAAATGATGATGTATATGATGCCGATAATGATGTTCTTTATCTTTAAAGGACTCTCTTCTGGCTTAGTTCTTTATTGGACTGTTTTTTCAGTAATCGGTTCAATTCAACAATATTTTATTAAGAAAAAATTTAATTAGAGGAAAAAATATGCGCGAAATTTTAGAAACAGGAAAATCCACTTCCAAAATAATCTCTAAATTTATGAAAACACACAATCTTAAATTAGATGATTTTAGGTTTGAAGTTATCGAAGAAGGTTCGAGAGGTTTTTTGAACCTTTTTGGACAAAAGCCAACCACAATCAAGTTTTTATTGCCAAATTCTTCAAATAAATTGCAGGAATTTACGGAAAATTTGCTAGAAAAAATGGATATTAAATACTCAGAAATTAATATCAATAGTAGAAAAGACACTTATTTTATCAGCATCAAGGGAGTTGACAATCCTGGATTTTTAATTGGCAAAGAAGGAAAAATGCTTGATAGTTTTCAATACATTTTGAATCAAATGATTAATAAATTTGAGAAGAGAAAAAATACCGTCAAAGTTGACGTTGATGGCTATCGCAAAAGAAAGAAAACAGCAACAAATACCGCAAAAAAAACTTCTAGGAAAATTCAAAAAAGTGCAAGATGAAAATATTTTGGAAGCTTTGCTCAATGAAAATAAACTTAAATTAGAAAATGTGGCAGGCTTCAAATTTGATAAATTCGACAACTATGTTTACTTAGCTGTTGAACCCAAACCACCATATATTAGTATTAAAGAGGATACTCAAAAAAATATATTTTATGTGGGTCCATTTCGAGACAGATTTTTTTTGTTAGATGCGTTAGACAGTTTTCAGCAATTTTTTGGTGAGCCTACTTTTGAACTAATCATCAATTCCTATTTGCAAGTTAACCAGCAAAATCTGAAAGAATTGGAAACAAAATTGAATGAAAATATGGAAAATTTAGATTTCATTGAAGCAGAAAAAATAAAACGTTTCAAAAAACACATCGAAAAATTTTATGAATTGATTAAGTTTTTTCTTATAACTAAAGAGCTAAATATGAAATTACAAACCTGCGATATCAAAAGTGGAATGATAGAAAAAATGGGTAATAAAAAATTTTCTATTCCCAAAATTGAATATAGAAAAAATGAGTTGATGGCTTTTAATAAGGATGAGTTTTGGGAAAGATGGATAATCTTTAAACATTTCCAAAACGAAAAAACTAATGATGAAATTTACGAAAGAAATAAAACAAAAATGGTAAAATATTTTAAAGAGTTTTATGAAATTTAATGTGTTAATAGTCGATGATAATATCTCAGTTACCGACCTTCTAACAGCTGAATTTGAGGATTATCCCGAATTTAAAATAATCTCTAAAAATACTGGTTTTGATGCTTTTTGCGAAGTGATGCAGGGAGATATTGACATTTTGATTAGCGATATTGCAATGCCGGATATGGATGGCTATCAGCTCTATTCTCGAGCCATCGAATACGATCCAGATTTGCCCATAATTATGATGACCGGATTTGGCTACGACCCCAATCATACTATCATAAAATCGAAAGAATTGGGTTTGAAAGATGTAATTTTCAAACCTTTTGATATTGAAAAACTTGTGAGTATGATGAGAAAGAGATTAACCCATTAATGTGAGATATTTCAAAATATTTTTTTTGCTGTTTTTCATTTCCAATCTCAGCGGAAAAACTCTCTACAAATTTGATAACATTCATATTTTTGCTGAAGAATCGCAAAAAAAACTTGCTGAAACTATCAGTTTTCAATTAAATAATAATATCTCTAATTTTCAAAAATCTATTGGAGCTTATGATGATAATTTGGTGCAAATTATTATTGCAAAAGATGGAGCAGAATACCACTCTTGGACTCAAAAATCTTCAACAATTATCGAGTTTAGCTCTGCATTTTACAATAATAAAAATCGCACAATTTTCCTAAAAAATCCATCTAATTTAAGAAGTTTAAATACTATCAATCGTGTTTTGCTACACGAATACATTCATCATTTTATCAATCTTCATATCAAAAATCCACCACTTTGGTTTAATGAGGGAATGGCAGTTTATTTTTCTGGAGATTTGGGTATAAACAGAGAATTTAATTTCATCAAAAACTACCTTTTAGGTAACTCTCGCGAACTGGAAATGATGATTTACGGTTATCCGCAAAACAGAGTCGAGTGGGAAAGTTTTTATGCAAAATCTGCTTTAGCAATAAAATATTTAGCTTCTAAAAGATCGCAATCTTTTTTTAATTTTTGGAATTATGTTTTCGAATCGGGTAATTTCAATTCAGCTTTTATCAAAAGTTTTTCCTTTACACCAAAAGACTTCTCTGCACTTTTTGAAGAGTATGCAAGAAGTCATTTTCATGCTGAAATATTTATGGCATCTTCAGGAATTATTTGGGGATTGATGCCACTCATTCTCATTATTGGTGTTATTAGAAAAAAAATTAAAACAAGAAAAATTGCAACAAAATGGGGAATTGAAGAAGAAATTATTGCAGTGGAAAATAACGATGTTTCCAAATAAAATTTGGAGATGAGGTAAACAAGACATGAAAGAATTTGATAAATTGATAAAAATAGTAGCAAATTTGAGAAATCTCGATGGTGGCTGTCCGTGGGATATTAAGCAAACTCATCAATCGTTGATTCCAAATTTCATCGAAGAACTATACGAATCTATCGAAGCAATTGAAAATAATGATTATCAACATCTTGCAGAAGAATTGGGAGATTTGATGCTACATATTGTGATGCAATCACAAATTTCTAAAGAGGAAAAATATTTTTCGATGGAAGATGTTTTGAGCAAAATAAATGACAAACTTATAAGAAGGCATCCACATGTTTTTGCCGATGGCTATGCTGTCGATGCTAACGGCGTGAAAAAAAATTGGGAAAGAATTAAGTTAGAGGAAAAAAAACAGACGCGAAAATCTGCGATTGATGGTATTCCCAAAAAAATGCCGGCGCTAATAGTTGCCCAAAGAATGCAAGAAAAAGCCGCATCTGTGGGATTTGATTGGCCAAATGTACAACCAGCTATCAAAAAACTTTATGAGGAAACTAAAGAATTTGAAGATGAATTTAAACTTGGAAATTCCAAAAAAATGCGAGAAGAGCTGGGTGATATGATTTTTTCAATTGTCAATATTGCGAGAATATTGGGTTTCGATGCGGAATCAATATTGAGACAAAATAATGATAAATTTGAAACCCGTTTTAAAAAGATGGAAAAATATTTTAAAGATGAAAATAAAAGTATGCTTAATGCAAGCTTGGAGCAGTTAGATGAAAAGTGGGAAATTGCAAAGAAAGAGGAAAAATAGAACTCGTTTTGTAAGAACTTATTTCGTGATTGGTAGCGTGATTTTGATGTCGATTTTCATTTTTTACGCAAATTATGTATTTGAAAATATCAAATCAGAAGTGAAAATCGTTCCCGATCTTTATTCAAAATTTTTAAGTTTACCGCCGGATGTAAATATGGAATATTTTTTATTTCAATATTTTATGGAAGATATCATTCCAGAAATAAATTATCCCATCATTTTAGTAGATAGCCTAAAAAACCCATTTTCTTGGGAAAATATTGATATTCCCAAAAAAGAATTTGTTCAACTTTCTCAAGATCAGCAAAAATTATTGCTTAAAATGATGCAAAAAATGGAAGCCAGTCATTCTGTAATTCCACTCAAATTCAGTAAAGATGATTCAAAAATTCATAGTTATGTTTTTTTTGGTGATTCTGATGCGATGAAGCAGGTAAAAAAAATGCCCTATTTTGGTATGGGTTTGATTATGGTTTTTATTTTTTTGGGAATTTACGGTGTCGTAATTATTAAGAAAAATGAGCGAGATATTTTGTGGGTCGGTTTGGCAAAAGAGACTGCACATCAGTTTGGAACGCCACTTTCATCACTTTCGGCTTGGTTGAATATTCTTGAAAATAAGCTTGGCAACAAAAAGAGAGATATTCAAGAAATTATTGATAGTATGAATTTCGATTTGAACAGACTAAATACAGTTGCTTCCAGATTTGGAAAAGTTGGCTCGGATATCAAACACAAAAATTCAAAATTGCATCTTATTATTTCTGAAATTTTAATGCATTTTCAAAACAGATTACCCCAAAAGATTAAGTTACATTTTATTAACGAAATACCAAATTTTGAGGTTAAGATCGATACCGATTTAATAAAATGGACATTAGAAAATTTAATTAAAAATTCTCTTGATGCGATGCAAAATAAAAGTGGTGAAATCATCATCAAAGCTTTCAAAAAAAATAATAGAATCCATCTTCAGATAATTGATGAAGGCAGCGGAATGCCAAAATCTATGTTCAAAAATATTTTTAAACCAGGTATAACAACCAAGAAGCGTGGTTGGGGTTTGGGGCTTAGTTTGGCGAAACGAATTGTCGAGGAGTATCATCACGGTAAAATTCGTGTGTTGGAAAGTTCTGACAAAGGTTCGATACTTGAAATAATATTGCCGGAGGAGTAGAATGTTTGTTTTATCACGCAAAGAAATGTATGAACTGGACCAATACACGACAGAAAAAATTGGAATTCCGAGTAAAAAATTAATGGAAAATGCTGGAGAAGGTTGTAGCAAATTTATAAAAAATCTGATTACAGCGAATAGTAAAATTTCGATTTTTTGTGGATCTGGAAATAATGGTGGTGATGGATTTGTAATTGCACGCCATCTGAAAAAATGGAAACCGATTATTTATTTGCTGGGAAATCCACAGAAAATGAGTTCCGAAACTTATAGCAATTATCAGCTTTGCATAAACTTGAATATTACGATAATCAAATTAACCAAAGTCGAGCAGTTAGAAAATCTGCAAGAAAATGATTTATTGATTGATGCTCTATTCGGAGTTGGCTTGAAAGGAGCTGTGTGTGATTTTGCTGCGGAGGTAATTGCTAAAATTAATCAATCTCAAATTATGGTTGCCAGCATAGATATTGCCAGCGGAATCGATGCTGATACTGGAAATTCTGAACGAGCAATTACCGCAAAACATACCTTTACGATGGCAGCTTTTAAGCGAGGTCAAATTTTAGAAGAGGGCAGAAAACACAGCGGAAAAGTACAAATAATTGATATTGGAATTCCTCCAAAAGTTTATGAAAAGTTTCCACCCAAAGCAAAATTGATAACGGAAGAAAATGTAAAATATCCCGTTCGCTCTCAACTTTCTCACAAAGGTAATTATGGAAAAATTGGAATTATTGCCGGCTCCCCCGGATTTTCGGGTGCAGCAATTATGGCTTGTCGAGCGGCTCTTCGTAGTGGTGCTGGGCTCGTTACTCTCTTTCATCCGCAAAAAATGGAGACAATTTTTGAAACGCAACTTCTGGAAGTGATGACTCTTCATTTACCCGATTTTTCCAACAATATTGAAGAAAATGCAGAAAAAAGTAACTTCATTAAAAAAATAAATTCGATGGATGCGTTGCTGTTCGGTCCAGGAATTGGCATTTCAGCACATTCAAAAAATCTGCTGCAATTAATTTTGAAAACTTGGGAAAAACCTTTAGTCCTCGATGCTGATGGTTTAAATATTTTAGCGAAAGATGAAAAACTGCTGAATTTACTGACCAAAAAAATTATTCTCACACCTCATCTCGAAGAATTTTCTCGACTTTCAAAAAAATCTATTTCAGATATTTTTTCCAACCCTTTGAAAGAGTTGGAAAGATTCCATAAAAAAAACGAATGCAGTATTTTATTGAAAAGTGCGACCACTATTTTTTATGATGGAGAAGAATTTATATTTGATATTTCTGGCAATGATGGACTCGCTACTGGTGGGAGTGGTGATGTTTTGGCTGGAATTATTCTCTCATTTTTGGGACAGAAATTATCTTCCAAAAATGCCGCAATTTCGGCTTCCTATCTTTTGGGAAAAACTGCCGAAAAATTGGCAAAAATCAGAAAATCTGCCTCTATTATTCCATCCGATATTATTGATGAAATATTTAAATATTAGAAAACAAAATTTTAGGTACGATACTTCACCTCAAAACATTGCCATTTATGAGTAGATTTTACAAGAATATAAGTTCGATATTAGACAAATCGGATTTCGCAAAATTATTCGATGCAAAATTAAAGAAAAATAGAGTTTTATTTTACAATTTAAATCGTTCAGCTAAATCTGTGCTATTGGTAAGAGCGTTGGAAAAATCGAAAAAAAACATCATCTTTGTAACTGCGGATGATAAAATAGCAGAAGATTATCTTGATGATCTTGATTTATTGGTCGGAAAAGAAAAAGCCCATTTTTTCCATGATTACGAGATTCTTCCTTACGAGCAACGCTCACCGCATTATATGATTCGTGCACAACGCATAAAAACTCTAACAGCCGCCATTACTCCTGAACCGTCTATTTACAGCGTTTCCATTCGCTCGTTTTTACGCAAGATTACCGCTTCAGAAATTTTCAGTAAGAACATAATTTATTTGAAAAAATACAAGGAATACAATCCCGATAAACTCATTTCCGATTTGGTTGGAATGGGTTATGAAAACCAGTTTCAAGTTTCCAAAGTGGGTGAAATTGCTCGTCGTGGCGGTATTATCGATCTATTTAGTCCGAATTTTTTTAAGCCAATTCGTCTTGAATTTTTTGGAGATGAGATTGAATCAATTCGAGTGTTTTCGATAGATTCACAACGGTCTACTGGAGAAAATATCAATGAGATTACCATAATTCCTTCTCGAGAATTTTCGTTACACGACATTGAAACAGATAATTATTTTTGGGAGAAAATACACGAAAATGGATTTTATGATGGCATCGAATTAGACGTCTCTTTTTTGTTGAATAAAATTCATACATTTTTAGAATATTTCAAAGCAGATAAATGTTTGATATTTTGGGATGAATTTCAGTTTTTCAGTTCTCATTTCAAAGAAATTTTTGAAGAGACAACTGCCCTTTATTCAAAAATAAAAACAAAATATAAAAAGAGAAAAATTCCTAAACCAGAAAAACTATTTGAAAATGATAATTTTGTCGAAAAAATATTTAAAGATTTCAATAATTATTTTTTATCTTCCTCTTTTCAAGAATTTTCCGAAATTTGTGAAAAAATCGAAGTGCCCCTTAAAACTCAAGAAAATTTGCACGGAAATTTAGATGTTCTGGAAAAGAAAATCGAATATCAAATTAACGAAAATTATCGAATTTTTATTCAATCAGATAACAAAAGTCAAAGTCAACGAATGCGAGATTTACTTCCACAATTTGATGAAAAAATTGATTTTACAATCGGAGTTTTCCAAAAAGGATTTCTTCTAATCGACGCTAAATTAGCTATTTATACAGATCACGAAATTTTTAGTCGTTACAAACGAAAACGCAGGCAAGCCAGATTTTCCAAAGATGATGCACTCATCGATTACGAAGCACTCAAACCCGGAGATTATGTCGTTCATATCGATCACGGAGTTGGCATCTATTCTGGCTTGACAAATCTTGCACTTACTGGCAACGAAATAGAATGTTTAACTTTGCGATACAGCGAAGGCGATGTCGTTTATGTTCCAACTTTTCAGCTCTCTTTGGTAAGTAAATTTGTTTCCGAAGAGGGAATTTCTCCCACCATTCATAAATTAGGAAGTAAAAAATGGGAAAATACAAAAAAGCGAGCTAAAAAACAAATCGAATTAGTTGCAGAAGATTTAGTAAAACTGTATGCTGAACGCAAAATGCAAAAAGGTATCAGTTTTGATTGCGATGGAAAATGGCAAATTGAAATGGAAAAATCTTTCATTTATGAAGATACTCCAGATCAGATAACGGCAATATCCGAAATCAAAAGTGATATGGAAGCAAATGCACCTATGGAACGACTTTTGTGTGGAGATGTTGGATTTGGAAAAACGGAGGTAGCCATTCGTGCAGCTTTCAAAGCAGTGCTAAGTGGTTGGCAAGTTGCCATCTTGGTGCCAACCACATTATTAGCAGAACAACATTTTTTGGTTTTTAAGGAGAGGCTTGCTCAGTATCCTGTGCAGATAGCAATGTTTAGCCGTTTTCGCTCTTCTATCCAAATAAAAAAAGATTTAATAAAACTCAAAAATGGTGAAATTGATATTGCCATCGGAACACATCGCTTAATTTCCAAAGATGTAAAATACAAAAAATTGGGATTACTTATCATCGACGAAGAACATCGATTTGGAGTGCGGCATAAAGATAAATTGCGAATGCTGAAAGCAAATGTTGATACGCTTTATATGAGTGCCACGCCAATTCCACGTACAATGTCGATGGCACTTTCCAAGTTAAAGGAGCTCTCGTTAATTCGCACCTCTCCCGAAGCTCGTCTTCCCATCAGAACAGTGATTGTTCCTTACGATAAAGATGTGATTAAAGATGCAATTAATCGGGAAGTTGATCGAGGTGGACAGATTTTTTTCGTTCATAATCGGGTGCAAACAATTGACGGTGTTGCAGCTGAATTGCGAAAATTACTTCCCAACATTAATTTCCAAATTGGGCACGGCCAAATGCCGGTAAAACAATTGGAGCGAGTAACTCTCGATTTTGCTCATCATAAATTTGATGTGCTTATTTCCACCACTATCATCGAATCTGGAATTGACATTCCAAACGCCAATACAATGATAATTAATCGAGCTGATATGTTTGGGCTGGCTCAATTATATCAAATACGCGGTAGAGTTGGTAGAAGCAATCGTCGAGCGTATGCATATTTTATTATTCCCGCTCATTTGAGTGATGAAGCTAGAATTAGATTGGAAACATTGGTGGAATACGAATCGCTCGGAAGTGGTTATCAGATTGCGATGCGAGATATGGAATTGCGTGGAGCTGGCACACTTTTGGGAACAAAACAGAGCGGTGTAATTCATTCGATAGGTTTCAATTATTACAATCGTCTTTTGGAAAAAGCGATTAAAAACATCCAAAATAATAAACCAAAAAATGAGTGGATTGAAGATGAAAAAATTTCCAAAGAGAAAATTTCAATTGAGGTTGATAACTATTTTTCAAAAGAGTATATTTCAAATGAAAAACAGAGGTTGGAAATTTATCGTAAAATGCTTTCATTTACTTCCAATAGAGAGTTTGAAGAATTAACTGCAGAATTAAAAGATAGGTTTGGAAAAATTCCACGTCATGCACAAAATGCAATTTTTTATTACAAACTAAAAATGTTGGTAGATAAAACGGATTTAACTTTATTCAAAATAAAAAAGCCAAATATCGTTTTAGAATTTGACGAGAAAAGACTTCCAGCCAGAGATAAATTATCGCGAATTATTAAACATTTTGACTATCCAGTTAGCTTTAGCACAACCCAAAATTTTCTAATTATATTTAAGGTTTTAGGCGATAAAATATCGGTGATAAAAGTTGGAATTAAAATTTTAGAATTCATGATTGAAAATTTTTAACAACAAAAAAATAATAATTCCTTTTGAAAATGTTTGACAAAAAAAGGATAATTTAAAACTTCCCTGTTTGTCTATTAATTAGAATGGAGGATGAAAATGAAAGTTCCACTATTAGATTTGAATGTACAATATGATTCGATAATTGATGAAATAAAAAACGAAATTGGCAAAGTTTTTGATTCTCATAAATATATTCTCGGACCGCAGGTAAGAGAATTTGAGAAGATGACAGAAAGTTACTGTAACTGTCGCCACGCAATTGGTTGTGCTTCTGGCACTGACGCACTTGTTCTTGCTCTCAAAGCACTCGAAATCAAAGAAGATGATGAAGTAATTACCACAACATTTACCTTTTTTGCTACGGCTGGTTCGATTTCTCGAGTTGGAGCAATCCCTGTTTTTGTGGATATCGATGCTAAAACTTTTAACATTAATCCGCAAAAAATTGAAGATGCAATTACATCCAAAACAAAAGCGATTATCGTGGTGCATCTGTTTGGACAACCGGCTGAAATGGATAAGATTATGGAAATAGCCAAAAAATATAATCTGAAAGTAATTGAAGATAATGCACAAGGAATTGGTGCAAAATTTGATGGCAAAGTTGCCGGCACAATTGCGGATATTGGTACGCTCTCTTTTTTTCCGAGCAAAAATTTGGGAGCAATGGGTGATGCCGGAATGTGTTTGACAAATTGCGATGAGCTCGCCGCAAGATTATTTCAATTGCGTGTTCACGGTGAAAATCCCCGATATTTTCATAAATGGGTGGGTTTGAATAGTCGGCTAGACACAATTCAAGCAGCAGTTCTTAAAGTTAAACTCCCGCATCTGGAAAAATGGAGCAAAGCTCGTAGAAAAAATGCAAAATATTATTTTGAAAAAATGAAGAATATTCCGCAAATTAAAATGCCATTCATTCATGAAAAAGCAACTTCAATCTATAATCAATTTACGCTGCTTGCAGAAAATCGTGACGGTTTACTGGAATTTCTAAGAAAAAATAATATTGGATGTGCGGTTTATTATCCCAAACCACTTCATGTGCAAGAATGCTTTGCAAATCTTGGCTATAAAATTGGTAATTTACCCATTGCTGAAATGATTTCTAAAAAAGTAATTTCAATTCCAATTTATTCTGAATTGACTGAAAATATGCAAGATTTTGTGATTGAAAAAATTAGAGAATTTTACAAAAATTAGGAGATTATTATGAACATTATTGTTTGCATCAAACAAGTTCCAGATACAACGGACATTAAAATAGACCCGAAGACGAATACACTGATTCGTGAAGGTGTAGAAAGCATTGTAAATCCTTTTGATCTTTACGCAATCGAAGAAGCTATTCGCCTAAAAGAAGAACACGGCGGAAAAATTACAGCTCTCAGTATGGGACCGCCACAAGTGGAAAAGGCACTGCGAGAAACTGTGGCAATGGGTGTCGATGAAATTATTCTTCTCTCCGATAGAAAATTTGCCGGAGCCGATACTTGGTCAACCAGTCTTACGTTGGCAGAAGCTATCAAGAAGATTAAAGACTTCGATATTATTTTGTTTGGACAGCAGGCAATCGACGGCGATACGGCTCAAGTTGGTCCCGGAGTTGCTACTCATCTTCAGCTTCCTCAAGTTGGTTTTGTGAAAAAAATAGAAGAGATTAAAGAGGGCAAAATTATTGTGCAAAGATTGATGGAAGATGGTTATGATAGAATTAAAGTGTCGCTTCCGATTGTACTCACGGTTGTGAAAGATATCAACAATCCGCGCCTTCCGTCTTTGCGTGGAAAGCGACAAGCCAAAAAAATAGAAATGAAAATGTGGACGGCTGACGATTTGAATCTTAATGAAAAAGAAATTGGATTGAACGGTTCGCCTACTCAAGTGGTGAAAATATTTTCTCCCGAATTGAATAAAGATGTGGAAAAACACGAAGGAACTGCCGAAGAATTGGTAGATATTCTTCATAAAAAATTGAAAGAATTTGGGAAATAATTTTTTCATGATACAATATCCTAACATAAATCCCATAATTCTGAAACTTGGAATGTTCGAAATTCGCTGGTACGGAGTTTTTTATATTATCGGCTTAATTATCGGATATATTTTCATAAAGAAGAACTTCAAATTTCGAAATATCAAGTTGGAAAAAGAGAATTATGAAACGCTCATATTTAATTTGATGCTGGGCGTAATTATCGGTGGTAGAATAGGTTATGTATTTTTTTATAACATTAGTTATTATCTTTGGCATCCTCTCGAAATTATTTTACCTTTTAATTTTTCCAATGGTTTTGTATTTACTGGTTTTCAAGGGATGTCTTTTCACGGTGGTGCAATTGGAGTCATAATTGCCGGCTTACTGTTTTGCAAAAAACACAAATATAATTTCTATGAACTTGCCGATGCGGTGGTGCCTCTTATTTCCATTGCTCTATTTTTAGGAAGAATTGGCAACTTCATAAATGCAGAACTTTGGGGCAGAATCACCACAAAACCTTGGGGTATGATTTTTCCAAATGGTGGCGATTTACCGCGTCATCCTTCACAAATTTATGAAGCAATTTTGGAAGGATTGGTTCTTTTTGTCATCTCGTATATTTTATTTCGCAAAGTAAAAAAATATGGTTTGGTTTTTTGGACTTGGATTGGTCTTTATGGAATTTTTCGATTTTTAATAGAATTTGTGCGTGAACCAGATGAGCATTTGGGCTTTTTCTTTACAAATTTCACGATGGGACAAATCTTAAGTTCGTTTATGATAATAACCAGCATAATAGCCAATATTATTATATTCAACCGAGCAGAAAATACTGATGAATTAAAAAATAAAAATATTTAAAAAGGTGAAGTGGTGAAAAAGTTGTTTGCGTTATCAATGTTAATAATTGTCTTGATATTAATTGAAGTAATTTACGATCACGGTAAAAGAACTCTATAGAAAAATGTTATTAATAAAATAAAGGAGGTAAAAAATATGTTTTATGTTTTATTAGAAGTAGCAACGCAACAAGTCGCAAGCCAGTCAAAGCCGCCAAATATGTTGTCGACACTTTTGCCATTTGCATTAATGTTTGCAATTCTCTATTTTCTTATTATTCGCCCGCAAAAGAAAAAGCAGAATGCACTTCAATCATTAATTGATGGCATAAAAATCAACGATAAAGTGATTACAAATGCTGGAATTATCGGTAAGGTTGTAAACATCAAGAAAGATAAAAATTCGGTGATATTACGAGTTGATGATACAACCGGCACTAAAATTGAGTTCCAAAAATCTGCAATTGTAGGCGTTTTAGATAATGAAGAAAAGAAAGAAAAAAGCTAAACTTCTTCAAATTAGAATTTACGGTGATGCGGTTCTGCGCAAAGTTGCGGAGCCCGTTACCGAAATTACCGAAGAGCTTAAAGAATTTATTGATGATTTGATTTTTACAATGTATGAAAAAGATGGCGTTGGTTTGGCGGCTCCGCAAGTTGGAAAGTCAGTTCGCATATTTGTAGTTGACCCATTTTGGGTTAGAGAAGACAGGAAAAAAAATCCGATTGTTCTCATAAATCCAGAGTTTGTAAAATTTGAAGATAAGATAACTTCGGAAGAGGGCTGTTTGAGTCTGCCCGAAGTATTTGAAAAAGTTATGCGTGCTAAAAGAGTTGTGATAAAAGGTTTGAATTTGGAGGGAAATGAAATTCAAATCGAAGCTGATGGTTTATTTTCGCGTTCACTTCAGCATGAATATGACCATCTTGACGGGATATTGTTCATCGATAAAGTTCCCAAATTAAAAAGAATTTTACATTCGAAAAAATTAAAAGAGCTAAAAAAAACTACCACTAAAAATAGTGTGAATGTGGGGGAATATTAAGCAATAAATTTATGAACCTCAAAAAAGTCGTTTTTATGGGAACGCCACAATTTGCTGTTCCCACTTTTGTAAAACTTGCGGCATCCAAATTTAAACCAATTTTATGCATCACTCAGCCGGATAGACCAAAAGGACGCAATAGAAAATTAGCTCCTACGGCGATTAAAGAAATCGCACAACAATATGATATTCCCACAATTCAACCGATTGATGTGAATGATGAAAATACTATTTCAAAATTAAAAAAAATCTCTCCAGATATCATTGTTACGGTTGCTTACGGTGGCTTTCTTAAAAAAGAAATTCGCAAATTACCAAAATTTGGGTGTATCAATTTACATCCCTCACTTTTGCCAAAATATCGCGGGCCGTCTCCGGTAAATTTTACGCTTTTTAATAATGATCAAATTACTGGAAATACAGTTTTTAAAATTGTGGCAAAAATTGATTCAGGACCAATAATTTTCCAAAATAAAACAGAAATCTCTAAAAATGAATGTTATACAAAACTTTTACAAAGGTTATCAATAAGTGGTGCCGATGATGTTATTTTCGTTTTAAAAGAAATTGAGAAAAGGGGATTAATTACCCAAAAACAAGATCATTCAAAGGCTACATTTACTCGGAAATTACAAAAACAAGATTTTCTTTTGAATTGGAATAATTCGGCTGAATTTATCAGAAATAGGGTTCGTGGTTTAGGTGAAACTCCAGGTCTGATTGCTTCTTTTCGTGAGAAAAGATTCAAGTTAATCGAAGTGAAAATATTGAAAGAAAGCAGCCAAAAATTGGCAGGAACAATTATTGAAGTTGCAAAAAATGAAGGAATTGTGGTTTCCACCAAAACACAAAAAATATTGCTCAAAAAAGTTCAACCTTCTGGAAAAAAAATTATGAGTACACACGCTTTTAATTTGGGAGCAAAACTTCAGATTGGTGAGAAACTTGAAGATGGATTTTAATTTAGAGTTGCGAGAGAAATGAAAATAAAAAAGAAAAATAAAAAAAAATTCAAACGCAAAAAATTGCAAATGACTAACCTCAATTTTGATAATACAGATGAATTCGAAGATCGTGAAATTATCGAAGAAAAAAGAGCTGAAAAAAAAACATTAGAAAAAGGAAAAATTAGTCAAAAATCACAATTAAATTTGAAAAAAGGTCGAATTTTAGAGATAAGTTCCAACTATCGCTGTCGCGTAAAAATAGAATCATCAGAAACCATTTGCTCGCTTAGCGGAAGGCTGAAACAGATAAATTTTGAAACCAGAAATATCATTTCGGTTGGCGATTTTGTGAATGTAGATATTTCTGATGAACCGCGTATTGAAGAAATTCTATCTCGCAAAAATATTCTCTCTCGTTTCTCTGAAGATAGTTTCCAAACCCAAATCATTCTTGCTTCCAATGTTAGTCAAGTTGTTATCACTTCATCGATTAAGGAGCCAGTTCTCAATCTTGGTTTGATAGATAGATTTTTATGTTCTACCACGATTAACGAAATTAATCCCATTATTTGCATCAATAAAATTGACCTTGCCACAAATCTTAGCGAACTTGAGGAAGAATTGTTATTCTATCGGAAGAATAATTTTGAGGTGATTCTCACTTCCGCTGTTGAAAAGATTGGCATTTCTGAAATGAAAAATATTTTGAAAAATAATGATACTGCTTTTGTCGGACATTCTGGAACTGGAAAATCTTCACTTCTTAATTGCATCCAGCCAAACTTAAATTTACAAGTTGCAAAAATTAGTGAAACTTCCCAAAAAGGAACTCACACAACCAGTAGTGCAAAACTAATTGAATGGGATTTTGGTGGATATTTAGTTGACACACCCGGCATCAAAACTTTTGGTCTGCATCGTGAAGATTCCATCAAGCTACCCAGAATTTTTCCAGGATTTAGTAGTTTGGTTGATAAATGTAAATTTAATAATTGCACACATACTCACGAAATTGGTTGTGCTGTAAAGGTTGCGGTAGAGAATGGTAATTTCGCGGAAGCAAGGTATGAATCGTATTTGCGGATTTTAGAATCTTTGAATAGAAAAAGTGAATAAAGGAGAAATATGAAAAATTTCGGTATTTTTTTTAATCCTCATTACGAAGATAAACAACCAATTTTCGGTATGTTGGAAGAACTTCATGAAATTGCAGAGCTGAATTTTTATCAATTAGAAAAAACGCAAAATTTTCTCCCTAATTTCATTCAGGAAATAGGAAATGAAAAATTGGACTGTATCCTTTCATTTGGTGGAGATGGCACATTCTTGCGAGCAGTAAAGTATTCTCAAAAAATGAAAGCTCCACTTCTTGGTATAAATTTGGGGAAGTTAGGATTTCTTTCGGAAAGTAGTCTTTCTGAACTGGAAAAATCTATCGAAGATTTGAAAAAAAATAAATTCAAAATCCAAGAAAGAATGTTGCTGAAGGCTTCAATAAAACGAAATCGAAGGATTATTTATTCTGCAACTGCACTAAATGATGCTGTTATTTACAAAGGTGAAACATCCAAATTAATTGATATACGATTTTATGCCAACCGCAGATTCGTGATAGATACTCGTTGTGATGGAATTGTGATTTCTACCCCGACTGGTTCTACTGCTTATTCGCTTTCTGCCGGCGGTCCGCTTATCTCTCCGGTGATGGAAGCTTTTATTGTAGCACCTCTAAATCCGCATATTTTGAGTGTGCGTCCGATGGTTTTTTCTGCTAAAGACAAACTTTGTTTCAAACTTAAAATTACCAAAGATAAAAGTTTTTTGCAATTGGACGGGATAAATTCACACGAACTTTTGCTGGATGATGAGCTTATCGTTACTTCTGCCACACAAAAAGTTAGCTTTATCAAACTTACCAACAAAACTTTTTTCCAGATTTTGCGAAAAAAAATACATATGGGCAAAAAGTAAGAGAAAAAGATGCTGAAAAATCTACGAATAAAAAATTTCATCATTGTGAAAGAGTTGACCCTCAATTTCGAAAACGGTTTGCAAGTTCTCACTGGCGAAACTGGAGCCGGAAAATCAATAATTGTTGGTGCAATCAACATCATTTTGGGTGGAGATTTTAGCAAAGGAATTCATTTTGATAAAGCACACAAAGTGGTTTTGGAAGCGACTTTTACGATTGACGAACAAAATAAATTATTACATAAATTAATAAAAAAATATGATATTGATAAATCAGAAAATGAACTTTTTATTACCAAAGAAATTTCTCCCAATTTCCGCAGTAAAATTTTCTTAAATGGACGACGAATTTCCATTCCAATTGTGGAAGAATTTAGAAGTGCTTTGATAGATTTTCATAGTCAGCGAGACCAACAACAACTTTTTGATAATGATTATCAGTTAGAAATTTTAGACAGATTTGGAGATTTGTTTTCGCTCCGATTGCAATTTGAAAAGAAATATCTCGAACTGGAAATTAAAATCAAAGAGCTGAAAAAATTAGAGAAAAATGAAAAAGAAAACAGCGACAAAATCAAACTTTACAAATATCAAATTGAAGAAATTGAAAGCTTGAACTTGAAAATTGGGGAAGAGGAAAAGCTTCAATGTGAATTGGAACTGCTTTCCAACGCGGAAGAAATTCTTGAGCAAAGTTCCAAAATGGAATCGACAATTTTTGAGAACGAAAATTCAGTTTATGATTCGATAAATGCCTTTGTAGCCAGTTTTTCACACTTTGAAGAGAACAACAAACATATCAAAAATGCAGTTTCATCTCTCAAAGATTCGCTGACAAATCTTAGCGATTCGGTAGAAGAAATTAGAGCTTTGCAAGGTGTTATTAATCTCGATTCTGCACGAAAAGAGATGCTTGCAGATCGCTTAAACGAGATAAACGAAATATCTCTAAAACATAAAAAAAATATTCCTCAAATTTTAGAATATCTTAAAAAAATTAAACAAGAAATTGCAAATTTTTCTTCAAAGCAGGAAAATATAAAAAATCTGATAAATGAAATTAAATCCAAAACCGAAAAACTAATTTTTGATGCTGAAATTTTGAGTCAAAAACGAAAAGAAAAAGCTATAAAATTTCAAAAAGAAATTGAAAAAAATATAAAAGAATTATCTATTCCTGATGCAAAAGTGAAGATAAACTTTGACAAAAAAAGCGACTTTGCAGAATTGAAACCCAGTTTGGAAGACTTGCATAAATTTGGCAAAGATGCGATAGATATCTATTTTTCTGCCAATAAAGGAGTGCGATTACAACCATTTAAAATAGTGGCATCGGGTGGAGAGTTATCAAGATTTTTATTGGTTATAAAAAAAATTCTCTCGAAAAAAATGGATAAAAAAACCATTATTTTTGATGAGATAGATCAAGGAATTGGTGGCAAAACTTCTGAATTTTTAGCTGATTTCATTTATAAAGTGGGAGATTTTCACCAGGTTTTATGCATTAGTCATCTTCCGCAAATTGCGGCTTACGCAGATACTCATTTTGCAATTAGCAAAAGTAGTAATGACCAGAATGCAATGATCAAAGTTTCCAAGCTAAATAAAAAAAATAGATGTGAAGAAATTGCCAGAATGCTTTCCGGCTCGCTTACGATGGCATCGCAATCTCACGCAGAAGAATTAATAAATAAAAAATTAAGGAGAAGATAGATGATAAGATTAAGAAATCAAACCAAAGTCGTTATTGTTTTATTCATTATTATTTTATCCGTTTATTTCGGAGTAAAAAAATCGAATATTATGAATAAATTTGAACGAAATAATAATATTGTTATTGCTGAAAGAGCACAAGAAATCTTTGATAATGCGGGTAATTTTTCAAAATGTGTTATGAAATTTCATGTAACCGATTTTAATGAAGTTAACAAGAAGATTAGTGAAATCAAAGAATGTGGCAGAACTTTACATTTTGATACTTCTACAGATCATAATACTCTCGTCTTGGAAATTCCAAATCTAAAATATGATGAAGTCTTGGCTAAAATAAAGACAATTGATGGGTTAGTTGACGAAAATATGGTCAATAACTATAAGGAAAAGCGAATAACCAATATTAAAGAAAAAATCCAAAATCAAAATATTGTAAAAAATAGAGTTAATGCTCTCATCAGCAAAAGTAACTTACCAGAAAGAGTAAAGCAATTTACAAATCAATTGGAGAGAACTCAAATAAAAATTGATAGCTTGGAAAACCTATTCTCTGGACAAAAAGAAAATGAAGAGAATAGCATTATTATGATTTCGATGATTATAAAAGCAAAGCAAAACGAAATAAAATTTCAGATAAAATCGTTCTTCCTTAATACTTTTTGTGTTCTCTTTATACTTACATTTATTTTCTTTATCTTTTACTATTTTATGGTGCTGATGTTGAAATTAATGAAACTTGTTGGTATCAAAAGTGCTAAAGGTCAAGGTTCCTCCTATAACTATAATTATAGTTATGGCGGTAGAAGATATGAAAAACGAGTCAAAACTAAAAAGATTAAAAACGAAGAAAAAAAAGAGAATTAAATGGTTTTGATATATTACAAAAATATTATAGCGGGGAACTTTTTTGTTCCCCAAATTTTTAAAAAAGGAGTTATATTATGTCAGAAATTATTTATACTGTAGCACGAGAAATTTTAGATTCTAGAGGTAATCCCACAATCGAGGTTGATGTTCATTTGGAAAGCGGTTTTTTTGGCAGAGCCGCTGTTCCCAGCGGAGCTTCCACCGGTGAACACGAAGCAGTTGAATTGCGCGATGGAGATTCAATGCGTTACCTTGGAAAAGGCGTTCAAAAAGCTGTAGAAAATGTGAATACAATTATTGCTCCTCAACTTCTGGGAATGGAAGTAACAGAGCAAATTCAGATTGATAATATAATGTTAGAATTAGATGGTACCGAGAATAAACAAAAGTTGGGTGCAAATGCTATTTTGGGAGTCTCTTTGGCTTGTGCTCGTGCTGCCGCAAATGAACAGGAAATTTCACTTTTTCGATATCTCGGTGGAACGAATGCAAAATTGTTGCCCGTACCAATGGCAAATATTTTGAACGGCGGACAACATGCCGATAATAATATTGATTTGCAAGAATTTATGATAATGCCACTCGGAGCAAAAACTTTTAGAGAAGCTTTACAAATGAATGCGGAAGTTTTTCACACCCTGAAAAAATTGTTGCAGAAAAAAGGACAATCTGCAAGTGTGGGCGATGAAGGTGGTTTTGCTCCCAATCTCAATTCTAATGAAGAAGCTTTAAAATTGATTATCGAAGCAATTGAAAAAGCAGATTACAGACCGGGAATAGATATTTTTATTGCACTTGATCCAGCTTCCAGCGAATTTTACAAAAATGGAAAATATTATCTTGACGCTGAAAACAAAAAATTGACTTCTGCAGAAATGGTGAATTATTATGCGGAGCTGGTGGATAAATATCCAATTATTTCAATTGAAGATGCTTTGGCGGAAGATGATTGGGAAGGTTGGAAATTGATGACAAAAAAATTGGGTAGCAAAATTCAAATAGTTGGTGATGACCTTTTCGTTACAAATATAGAACGCCTTAAACGCGGTGTAAAAGAAAAATCGGCAAATTCTATTTTGATTAAATTAAATCAAATTGGCACTCTCACCGAAACTTTGGATACCATAAATCTGGCAAAAACAGCTGGATTTACAACCGTGATTTCACACCGAAGCGGAGAAACTTCCGATACATTTATCTCCGATTTGGCGGTTGCCGTAAATTCTGGTCAGATTAAAACTGGCTCAATTTGTCGAAGTGAGCGCATCGCAAAGTATAATCAATTACTTAGAATTGAAGAGGAATTGGGAGATTCTGCTCAATTTATTGGGAAAGATATTTTCTATAATTTGAAATAAAAATTGGGCTGTCAAATTTTATTTGGAAATGTGCTGGAAAATTCATTTATAAAATATTTCTGCATACCCACAATCCGCCTAAAAGATTTATGTTATTTTCGATGATGAGATAAACTGGAAATTGCTCTAATAATTGTTTGCGAATTAGACAGTTGTGCAATTCTTCCACAAAATCGCCTTTGATAATAAAATTTCTATTTAGTTTTGTGGAAACTCCGCTCAAATAAATTCCGCCGTAAGGTTGGAGATTGAGTGCTATCGCTTGCGTCAATCTGCCTGCACATTTATAGAAATATTCCAAAGCTTCTTCCGCAAATTTGTTTTTTCCAGCAACCGCTAATTCTGCAATTTCGGCGGCATCTTTTCCAGATTCCGAAATTCCTTCCAATTTGCAAATTGCAAGATAAGTATCTTCTAAACCCTTTCCAGAAACAAAATCTTCATAGTTAATAAATTTTCTGTTTGCTTTTTGGGAATGAATTATCTCAATCAATTTTGCGTGACGCTTATCCAAAGGTGGAATTTGAATATGCTGAATTTCAGAAGATAAGACAAATTTCTCTTTGGAATCTGGTTTCATATCGATAATGCTGGCGGTGCCAAAACCAGTTCCTGGAGCAATGATAAGCTTATTACGAACTCGATTTTGTGATATTTTTTGGGGTTTATAAATAGCTTCACAATTAGTTGATGGAATCTCATTTTTTGCTTCAATATCCAAAAGACCATAACCAGCCAATTCCATATCATTAACCATCATAGTGCTATTTTTCGGCAACCCCCAACTAATCACATCTTTTAATGTAATAACGGGATTATTAACCCAATTTGTTATCTCCACCTGGCGATGTTCCCGAACTGCTCCCGCAAACCCGATTACACATTTTGCAATATTGTTCTCATTTTTTAAGCTTGCTTTGACGAATTTTTTTAACTCTCTTTTGGAATTAATTCTCTTTTGGAATATTTCAGAAATCGAAATTATTTTATCGTTAGCCAAAATTTCATAACTCAAGCGGGAATGAGTGCCACCAACATCGATTGCTACATTTATTTTTTTCATGTTTGTTTAATTTTAATTTCCAATTTTTCAGTCAATAAAATAATTGTATTTTTACAAAAATAACCACTTTTTATGAAATTAATGAAAAAAATCTTGCCATCTATTCGAATGAAATTTATTCAACGAACAAATCTAAAATAGGAGCTAAAATGAAAGTAGATTTAATCATCAAAAATGCAAAAGAACTTCTCACTTTGAAGGGTTCCGCAAAACCGCGAATTGGAAGCGAAATGGATGAATTAAGTATCATCAAAAATGGTGCAATTGCTATTTTTGATGGAAAAATTATAGCGCTGGATTTTACCAAAAATATTTTGCAAAAATACGATTCAAATAAAATCATAGATGCTTCAAACAAAGTTGTGATGCCTGGTTTTGTCGATTCTCACACTCACCCAGTTTTTGCCAAAACACGCGAAAGAGAATTTGAAATGCGCATCAAAGGCAAAAGTTATGTGGATATTTCGCAAAGTGGTGGTGGCATTCGATCAAGCATCAAATTTGTGCGGGAAGCTACTTTCGACCAGCTTTACGAAATCGCTTTGAAAAATGTGAAAAGAATTATCTCGAATGGAACCACAACTCTCGAAGTGAAAAGCGGTTACGGACTTTCCACCGAAAGTGAAATTAAGATGTTGAAAGTGATTCGTAAATTATCTGAAAATTTACCGATTGATATCGTGTCAACTTTTTTGGGAGCACACGAATTTCCTACTGAATTTAAGGAAAATCGTGCCGAATACATTCGTATTTTGAAGGAAGAAATGCTTCCAAAAATTGCGGAATTAAAGTTAGCAGAATATTGTGATATATTCACAGAAGCACATGTTTACACTATCGAGCAGTCGCGAGATATTTTACAAACTGCCAAAAAATTGGGTTTCAAATTACGAATGCACGCTGAAGAAATTGAGCCGATTGGTGGTGCGAAACTCGCCGCCGAAGTTGGTGCAATTTCCGCCGATCATTTGGGAGCTATCTCTGACGAAGGCATCGAAGCAATGCAAAAAAGTGGTGTAATTGCTACTCTTTTGCCCGGCACTATTTTCAGTTTGGGAATGAAATCTTATGCCCCGGCTCGCAAAATGATTTCCAAAAAATTGCCAGTTGCATTAGCTACAGATTTTAATCCTGGAAGTTGCAATTGCGACAGCATGCAATTTGTGATAACACTTGCTTGTTTGCAGATGAAACTAACTGTTGCAGAAGCGATTACGGCTTCCACCATTAATGGTGCACACGCACTTCAAATGGCAGAAAAATTGGGCAGTTTGGAAGCCGGAAAACAAGCAGATATCCTCATTTTGGAGATGCCATCTTACCGCTATTTACCTTACCATTTTGGCTCAAATAATGTGGAAACTGTTCTAAAAAATGGTAAAATTATTTGGGAAAATAAAATTTAATTTGACAAAATGTTGAAGAAAATAAATTTGAAATATGCCTGAAATTTGATAAAATTAGTTTAATCTTTGCGTTTATTTCACTTAATCCTGAATTGAAAATGGTACCTTTTTTAAATTTCAATGGAGGTTTTTTATGAAAGAAAAACATTGCCATTCACCGTAAATCGAGGTTAAAATTAAGATTAAGAAAAAAATATTATTCCCGTAAAAATAAGAAAAAATCGTTAACAGAAAATTTAGAGGGGTTAAAAAATGGAAAATGAAATGACTGTTGGAAAGTGGTTTGTAACTTATCTCATTATGTGCATTCCCTTAGTAAATTTGATAATGCTCTTTGTTTGGGCATTTGGTGGTGGAGCTCCAATTTGCAAATCAAATTGGGCAAAAGTAGCATTAATTTGGATGGCGATAGCTTTTGTGCTTTACATTCTATTTGCGGTTCTTGCCGCTATCGCGGTTCCTATTTATATGCAATATGTGAAGCAGGCACGTGCAACTGAGGCTCAGAGTGCTATTGCTGCTATTCGCGGTGCATACAGAATTCAATATCAAACTTACGCATCAACAGAAGGTTACACTATCGAAGATGCAATGCAGACTGCAAAGCTTGGTAAAAGAACTGAAAAAAATTGGGAATTTGAAGTTGTGGGAGCTCCTCCTACAAAATACATTGCTACTTCAACTGCCGATTTTCCACAAGGCGAAGGGAAACAAGTTTGGTATGATGTAGATGATGCTGAATATCACGGATATGGCATTGACGAAGAACTTGACGAAGACGAAATTATTGAATAATAGCAACTGTAAACTTGGAGGATATTTTGACAATTAAAGAGTTGCTACAATTCACCACAGATGCGGGAGCTTCTGACCTTCATATTAGTGCTGGGTCGGTGCCAATGGTGCGTGTGCACGGTCAGATGAAAAATTTGTTATTATAAGAGTTGGTGCAGCTTCAATGTTTTGATACAAAAGTTATTTAAAAAATTTAGGGGAGCATTCGCTTCCCTTTTTTTATTTCAGATTTATCTACATCTATTTTTGTGTTCAAACATAAAAAAATTGACCGAAAAAGAATATATAAAAAATTCGAACCCGAAGGAGTTAGTAGAACGCTAATGTCAAAAATAATAATAAATGAATTTATGAATACTCAAAAAAGTGGTTGCTTCGTTTGTGGTAAAAAACTCATCTACAAAAATGAAAACATTATCTGTTTTTATTGTGGGAAAAGTTTTTTTGCTAATGCCAAATGCGTCGATGGACATTATGTTTGTGATAGTTGTCACACATCATCTGCAAACGATTTTATTGAGAATTTTTGCATCACTTCCAATTCTAAAAATCCCATCGATTTAGCTATCTCAATTATGAAACATCATGCCGTTAAAATGCATGGACCGGAACATCATTTTTTGGTACCTGCTGTTTTGCTATCGGCATATTACAACGAAATTTGCAAATTCCAAGAAAAAGAATCAAAGATAAAAGAAGCCAGAAGAAGAGCAGAACAGATTTTAGGCGGATTTTGCGGTTCTCATGGAAATTGTGGTGCGGCAGTTGGCACGGGTATTTTTCTTAGTATTATCAAAGATAACACACCTTTGGCAAAAAACGAGTGGAAAGAATCAAATTTAATTACGGCAAAAAGTTTAACCATTATTGCTAAGCACGGCGGACCAAGATGTTGCAAGAGAAACACTTTTTTGGCAATTAATTCCGCAATAGAATGCTTTGATGGTATTTTTGAAAAAAATAAAAAAATTAACTGCGAATTTCATACTCTTAATAGAGAGTGTAAAAAAGCAGGTTGTTTATTTTTTTAAACATAGAATTATCATATTTTTTAGTTTATTCAAAAATGTTATTTGATAATATCCTTCAAAATATTTTTTTCATCATTAGCGGCTTTTGTCATTATTTTTTCGATTTCTCCGCCAAACATTTTGCTCATCAATCCAATATTCATTCGTGAGACAAAAACATCACCGTTATCATCTTCATACACCGCAATACGACAAGGCATAATACCAGAAATAAACCTGTTTTTTTCATCATCTAAAATTTTGGTTGATAATTCAGAATTACACAACGATAAAGTATTCACCGTAATTAATTTTTCATTTGATTCGCCTAATTCGTAAATTTTGGGAACGCTCCATCCGTTTACTGAAGCACTTCTTTGGACAAGAACTACGGTTTCATCGAAAGTATAATTGCTTTCATTTATGCTCATCATTAACTTTGGCATAACCTTCCAAATAACAATACTCATCACAACCAATCCTAAAATAAATCCTAAAATAATCTTTTTCATAACTTCTCCTTAACTTTGGTATTTTGTACATTATTCATATTTGATTCCTTATGATGACCCGATTATAATATCAGACAGACAAGAAGGCTTTTCCCTGCATTTTTTTTAAATATTTCATAATTGAGTTTTTTATTTTTTACTTCCTGCAAGATGTGCCTAATGGCTCGCCAGCTTGCTGAATCGTAAAGTTCAGACAAAACAAACCACCCAGCCTACCCGCTGACACGTTTGTTATACCCAAAATCTTTATGGATTTACTGCTTTAAAAATAACTTCATACTCAGCTACAATTTTTATTTCTCCAGAAAATACAGACTCAATTTGCCCAGTTTCATTTGTTGTAACTGAATTGAACGGATTCGGTTTATATTTTTTATAAGATCTTCTGAAATTAAAATCTTGCGATATTTTTTGAGTTGTTAGCTGGTTAACTGAGTAAACGCCGTTTATGGAAATATTTAACTCTTTAGCTAATAATTCCGCTTTCTTTTTCGCTGCCTTTACAGCATTGAGCTGAACTTCTTGGAAGATTTCACTCTCATTTGAAAGCATAAAATCAATTGAAGAAATTTCTTTTATTTTACTGTTTGAAAGGGTAAATATTACTTTTTCTAGATTTGCTAAATCATTAACTTGAATCTCAGCATCAATAATCACTTTATATTTTTTTAACCCAAACAAAAATTTATATCCTTCAGAGGATTTGAATTGAGAAGTTGAGATGTCTTTTTTTTTTAGCCCTAATTCTGTAAGTTTTTGCGTAACTACAGTTAGATTTTTTTTAGCTTTATTTACCGAATTCTGTAATGATGTACTTTCGGCTTCGATTGAAAAATAGATTTTTACTTTATCAGCTTTGTTAATGCTGACTGATTTCCCCGTAACGGTAATTGATGGAAAATTTCTGTCGTTTTCAAGTCCATAAATTAGCGATACCCAAATTACTGTTAAGATTATTATGATTGTCTTTTTCATTTTAACTCCTTATTTATTTCTAAAAAACCATAATGTCTGTATCCTCGAACAGGTTCGCGAATCTCTTTTTTATCTCTCATCCTCACCTTCCCATCAAACAGAATAATCTTTCTTTTCTTGTCAAATGTTATTTTGGTAAAAAACAAAAGCCCCACTCAATCGAGCGGGGCTTTTTTGTTATTGAATTTTAAT
>CAYQOZ010000003.1:0-41263 GCA_964419355.1 uncultured Candidatus Cloacimonadota bacterium
TTTGCGAGCGGGATTTATTTTTATAAATTATCCGGAAATGGAAAGACAATTGCGACTAAAAAGATGCTTTTGCTGAAATAATTTTATTCGGCATTGTGTAAAATTGCTATTAATGTTTGGCGTGTGCCACGATTCTTCTTGCTTAGATTTAACAACTGTTATACACACGATAATTTAAAGGAGATTTATTGTGAGAAAGATTGAAAACACTCAAAGCAAACCGATTAAGCTATGGTTAGATGACATTGAAGATGGAGCCTTAGAACAAGCAAAAAACCTTGCAAACTTGCCCTTCTTGCATAAATGGGTTGCAATAATGCCAGACTCACATCAAGGTTATGGAATGCCAATCGGTGGAGTAATTGCTTGTGATAAGGTTGTAATTCCAAATGCAGTTGGGGTAGATATTGGTTGCGGAATGTGTGCAATCAAAACAAGCCTTACAGAAATAAACACGGAAACGCTCAAAAAAATAATGGGAGAAATCAGAAAAGCTATTCCTGTTGGCTTCGATCACCATAAAGAAATGCAAGATTTTGAATTAATGCCAAAAGCAGGAAAATCATTAATAGATTTCTATCCAGTAGTTTACAGTCAATATGATTCAGCATTAAAACAACTAGGGACTCTTGGGGGTGGAAATCATTTTATTGAAATTCAAAAAGGGAACGATGGTCATGTTTGGATAATGATTCACTCAGGCAGTAGAAATCTTGGTTTCAAAGTGGCAAAACATTACAATGACATTGCGAAGAAAATAAATAAGCAATGGTTTGTTTCTGTTCCTGAAAAATACGATCTTGCATTCTTACCAATCGAAACGGACGAAGCAAAAAACTATATGACTGAAATGCAATACTGTGTAGATTTTGCTTATGCAAATAGAAAACTGATGATGGATAATGTGACTAATATATTTTGTAAGTATTTTCAAAATGTAGAATTTGATGATATGATAAACATTGCTCATAATTATGCAGCGTGGGAAAATCATTTCAATAAAAATGTGATAGTTCACAGAAAAGGTGCTACACTTGCAAGAAAAGGAACTATCGGGATTATACCAGGAAGTCAAGGGACTAAAAGTTATATTGTTGAAGGTCTCGGCAATAAAGACAGCTTTGAAAGTTGCTCACATGGGGCAGGTCGAACAATGGGAAGAAAACAGGCTTGCAGAACTCTAAACCTCAAAGAAGAAATTACAAAACTAGATGACCAAGGAATTGTCCATGGAATTAGACATCAAAATGATTTAGATGAGGCAAGCGGAGCCTATAAAGATATAAGCGTAGTAATGGATAACCAAGGAGATCTTGTAAAAATATTAGTTGAACTTATTCCGTTAGGTGTAATAAAAGGCTGATGTGCACAATGTTTGGTGTGTGCGGTGGTATCAGAATGATTCAGCCCGTAAAAACCGCTAAACTCTGAACCGGTACGGTTCAGGACAAAGCCACCGACCGACTGAACCGAAGACACGTTTGTTAGTGGCATTTCTGTATCTCTTCGGTTACAACATTTATTGCAACAAATTGAATTTTATCAATCATTTCTGACAAACTTTTAAAATAATCTCTGATTATTAAATCTGGATTTTCTTTTATCAATTTTTGAATTTGTAATGTACTTTTGAAAAGCTCATCCAGTTTTGAAATTAACTTTAGCTCTTGATTAGAAGGATTTGGAATTGTTAACAACGCATTTTTTAAATCAAGAGCAAATGGTTTTACTATTCGAATTATAAAACTATAAAAATCATCGTAATTACATTTGCCGTTTTTATTAATATGTTGCTGTTTCCATTGAATATTCAAATCAATCTCCTGATTTCAACTTAATGCCACTAATGCCTGTATCCCCGACAAATTCATCTGATTTTGTCGTATATCACTCCACTATGAGTGTGTATGTGACAATTGTCGTGGATATTTCTTTTACATTTATCTCTCTTCACCTCGCTATCGAAAAAAATAATCTCTCTTTTGTTGTCAAATAATTACCCTAACTTTGAGCGTTTAATAAGGTACTGCAATAAATTTTCTTCGAATGGGGTTGCGGTCGTTATCGGATTGTATTCGATGAAAGATTCGTGGCATTTTGTTTTGAGGTATTTCACGTTATTGTCGTATTCATTCAAATAATCTTTTTTAATTTGCCACGGGTTTACAGTGATTTTTTCGTTAGTTTCGGCATCGATAAACTGAGTTTCTCTCTTAAAATCAAATTTAGTTTCCTGCTTATCTTGGATGTGGAATAATATCACTTCGTGCTTATTATGTCTGAAATGTTGTAGTCCATTCAAAATATTTTTTGGCTCATCGATCATATCAGAAATGAGAATAATGAGACTTCTCTTTTTTATTTTATCTGCTAAAGTATGCAGAATGTCCAAAGTTTCAGTCTTATTTTGTGGCTGTAGATTGTGAACATTTTTAAGAATCTCATTCAGGTAAGTTCGCATTGAGCGAGGTGGAATGTAATTCGTAATTTTGTTTGTGTAGGTTAGCAAACCAACTGCATCTTGTTGGGAAATCATTAAATAAGAGAGTGCAGAAGCAAGAGCTTTTGCATATTCCAATTTAGATATTTTTTCAGAAGTATAACCCATAGAAGCACTATGATCAAGAATGATATATGATTTTAGATTTGTCTCTTCTTCGAATCTTTTAATGTAATATCTTTTGGTTTTGGCATAAACTTTCCAATCCAAATTTTTGATAGAATCACCCGGAATATATTGCCGATGATCAGAGAATTCAGCGCTAAAACCGTGGTAAGGCGATTTGTGTAAACCTGTGATAAATCCTTCTACAATCAGGCGTGCTCGCAAATTAAATTTATCCAAGTTGACGATAAATTCATTAGAAAGAAAATCTTTTTTTGTCATCAGTTATTTGTAAAATTACTCATCATTATGTTTATTCATTCCAATAATTATCGCCATCGGAAATAAAACCACATAAGAAATTATTAACAATATCGGTGAGATTGTTTTGTCGCCAGTTCCCATAATTATATAACCGATTATAGTTACGATTATGGCGATGATTAACAAAGTTGCGTTGGTTTTTGTAAAAACGAATTTCATAATTACCTCTTTATTCTTCATTAAAATATTTTTCGATTAATTCGATTGAGTTTTTCACAGCATTTTCGTTATTATCAATTAAAATTGTTTTTCGAAAATATTTTTCTGCTTCTTCCATATTATTTAATTTTAGATAAATTTTTCCTAAATGAAAAGTGATTTCGCTGTGTTGTAAATTTTTTTCGAGTGGAATTTTCATCGTCGAAAGAGCTTCTTCAAAACGGTTTGTTCGATATAAAAGCCAAGCATAACTATCCCAAATCATCGCATCTTCTGGTTTAATTTGAGTAGCTTTTATCAGCATTTCTTCCGCCATTTCATATTTGGAAGCGATTTCATTATCGGCAATTGTATAAGCAAGGCTATTCATTATTGCGGCATTATTCGGATAAAGTTTTAAACTTTCTTCAAGAATTTGGATAATTTTATTTAATTCAAGAAATTCTTTTGAAATCATCGAAAATAACAAAAAAGTTTCAGAAGTGGGCTTTTCAGCATTTTCTATTTCATTGAGCAAAATTTCAAATGCGATTTTATCTTTTCCGACATCCAATAATATTCTGGAAATAACTTCATTTACAGGAATTTCTAAATTGTTAGAGTTTTCTAAAATATTTCTTGCTTTATCAATTTCGGAAGAATTTATAAGGTAAATCATTGCCACAAATAATTGCAAATTATTTTCCTGAATATAGTCTTCCGACAGCATTTCCAAATGCTCGATGGCTTTGTTATTTTCCTCAAAATCTGAATAAAAATTGGTGAGAATATAATTAGCATTATCAGATTGTTTTGTATTTTGCTTATATTTTAAGAAAAGATTTTCCAATTTATCCTTACTAAAATTGCTATCAAAATATGACATAAATCTATCTAAATAATTAATATCATTAACTTTGTCAAGCGTGTGAAATGCTTCTTCATCAGAATTATTTAATAATAACATCGCAGAATAGGAACTGTAAAAAAAATGTAGAAATTGACCTGATAAATCATTAATTTCTTCTAATTTTTTTGCGATTTTAATTCCTAATTCCGCATTTTTCACCATTGTAGCGGATACAAACATATGTTTCAAAATAGATTTATTTCCAATATTAAAACATCTTTCGGCATTTTGCAAAATTTTATCAAAATACAAAAATTCGAATAAGCGTTCGACATAATAAGTCATCAGTTGGTCTGGCACATTTTCGTTATTTGCCAATCGATTATCAATAATTTCTATAATCTCATCAATCTTTTTTTCTTTATCAAAATAGCGAATCAATTCGATTAATGTATCTTCGTTATTCCAAATGAGATGAGCTTTTTTTAGAATTTCATATTCAATTTTAGGATCAATTTCGTGATAAAAATGGGCCATTTGCAAAACGCTATCTTGGTTATTCCATGTTAATTTTCGGGCTCGATTTAAAAGTGATGTATCTTGTATTGCAAGAACCTCTAATTGAAATTGATAGTAAGAGAGCAGGTTTACAAGATTAGCTTCAAGATCAATTGCCAGTTTGAAATATTTTTTGGCTTTTTTATTGTTTTCAGATTTCCAATTTATATGTGCCAAAATCTTAATCATGTTAGCAGAATAGAGTTTTTCAGCATAATATTTATCGCCAAGTTCTATCAATTCTTTTTCAATATTTTTATCGAACAGAGCTTGAAGATAGAGAATTTCCACTAATTTTTCTTTGATGTAAATATTATTCGGTGCAGCAGCATCTGCTTGTTTGAAATATTTAATAGCTAATTCAAATTCACCATTTTGCATCGCTGTTTCAGCAAAAGTAAAGTAGTTGATAGACGCGAGATTAACTTGAGCAGGATTGTCTATTTCGGCTGATAGAGCTACACCTCCGAAAAAAATCGGAATTAGTAAATATAGAAATCCTTTTTTCATATAATTTTAGAAAGTCATATTGTAGAGCAATGTCAATGACCTGTCACTACCAGAAAAATTAGTTTTATTGTTTTGGAGAATGTCTAAAAAAGAGATTTTTAAGATTATGGATTCAGTGAAATGAATATCAGCTGAAGCATTTAGATAGCCTTTCCCGTCAGCACAACCAAGGTTTTCATCTATTTGGTCAATGAATTTTTCCTCATCATCGTTCCAAGCAAAATCATATTCACATAAAAGATTTATGACATCACCGATTGTTTTATCAATTCCTAAGAATACATTTATATCTTTATCATCACCATCTTCTCTGCTCTCGATATTTTTATTTAACCCCAAATGTGTTCCTAAATTTCCAAAAAATGCCCAATTTTTACTGGCAACCAAATAAGCCCCTTTTGATTTAATATCGTATCGGTTTATCTCGTCAATATAATTTCCGTGACCTTGTGAATCATATCCCAAAGCAACTGCCGGATATTTTGCAGATTCGTCTAAAATGCGTAATTTGGCATTAAATTCCACTCGTTTATGCCATTCTGGAGATATATTTCCAACAAGTTGTTCCGCACCATAACTTACCCCAAACATAAAACGCGGAAATAAACCAACTTTAGCTCCGAGCAAAAGTCCATTATTTTTGTAAATTTTAGCTGATATTTCGTATTCACCTTTTTGCAGGATTCCGGCGGTGGGGGTATTAATTAAATTATTTAATTCAAACGAATATGCAAAACGGGAAATAACCAGAACAAGAACGAATAAAATGATTTTTTTCATACTACACTCCTCGATAATTTTTTGCTAAATTTAAACAACAATGTTTACAAAATTTCATCATAAATATTTGTAACCCAAAAAAAGAATCTTGAAAAAGCTTGCAATAAATTTATTGAAAAATCTTTTAGGATTGATTGTTTTTTTGAAATATGAAAGTAATATTTTGTAGATTAATTGGCGAGGAAAAATAAGAAAATAGATTATTTTTAAAGGAGAAATTTTGAAAAAATATTTGATGATAACATTAATTTTGTTGAGTGGATGTGTCTATTACAACACCTTTTACAATGCGGAGCAGTATTTTGCAGAAGCCCAGAAAATGGAATTGCAAGATAGCGGAAAACCTACTTCTGGTGCGATTCAAAAATATAATAAAACGATAAAAAAATGCGAAATAGTTTTGGAATATTATGAGAATAGTGAATATTCAGATGATGCAATTTTTTTGATGGCAAAATCATTTTTTTATATTGGAAATAATTATACTCAAGCAGTCTCAAATTTTGAAAATTTGATGAAATATTACCCCAAAAGTGAATATTTTTCGGAAGCAAAATTATTTCTTGCTCAAGCAAAATTCAGATTAAATGATAAAGAAGAAGCATACGATATTTTGCAAAAATTCATAGTAAATGATTACTTTAAAGATTTGCATCCTTTGGCTTTGAAAATTTTGGCAAATTTTAATTTAGAAGAAGAAAATTATATTGAGTCTGAATATTATTTAAGAAAAATAATCGAAGAATATCCAGAATCTGCCGAATATGAATCTGCTTTTTTTATGCGCGGAAAAACACAAACAGATGCCAAAAATTTTCCAAAAGCAATCGAAATATTTTCTTCTCTTTTGGAAACAGAAATCAAGAGATCTATAAAATTGGATGCACGCTATTTTCTTAGTTACAACTATTTGCAATTGGAAAATTATGCGAAAGCAAAGGCGATATCCGAAGATTTGCTAAAAAATGAATATCGTGAAAATAAGATTTCAAAAATACAAATGGTTCTGGCTCGAGCACAGGCAAGATTGGAAGAAGTTGAGGAAGCAAAGGAATTATTTGAGGTAATTATTAACGATAATAAACGAACTGATTTGGCGGCTGAAGCCAATTTTTATCTGGGCGAAATGTATTATCTTGTCCTAAAAGATTATGAAAAAGCAATTGAATCATATATTGAAGTTGTGATGAAATTTAAAAATTCCAAGTTTGTTGAACCTGCAATTGCCAGAAGTATTGTCGCCAACCAAATTGTAAAATTTCACAATCCAGATAAAAATACAGATATTGAAGATCTTATTCTGCAACATTTCAAGCTGGCTGAATATTATATTGATATTTTAGAACAGCCAGATTCGGCAATTATTATTTATGATAAAATTTTGGAAAGAAGGATTAATATTCAATTTCAGGCTGATTCTTTGGATAGTAAGATTGTCGAAATCGATACCGAAATAGATTCATTAAATATCATTATTTCCGAAATACAAGCGGGTGAAGATTCTTTAAATGTTCGAAAAAAATATGACGATGAAAAAAAAATATTTTCTGATGAAAAAGAAGAATTTTTGGATTTTAAAAATAACCTTGATGAAGCACTGAAATTGTATCATGAAGAATTTATTCCTTATGCAAAATTTGTGAAAATTTGGATTTATAACGAATTGAAACAAGATAGCAGTATGACAATCGCAATTTTTGATGAATTGCTGCGAGATTTTCCTGAAAATAAATATACTTGTGCGGCACAAAAACTTTTGAATGATGAAGAGGTAATTATTTCGACTACGAGCGACCTGCAAGAGATTGCAACTTATGAAAATGCACTTGAGTATTTTTCTGATAATCCGCAAAAAACTGTCGAAATATTAGAGCCAATTTCAGAAAATAAGAATGGTAAATTCGCTGAAAAAGCTAAATTTGTTATAGGCTATCTCTACTATTTTTCTTTGTCAGATAGTTTAAAAGCAAAAACATATTTGGATACTTTACTCGTAAATTCTGTCGACAATGAAATAAAAAATGCAATTGGAAAATTTTATACAAATTCTATCTTCAAAAAATTGGATAGATTGCCAACTTTGGTAGAGTTTGAAAAACAAGAAGAAAAAGAGGAAAAAGAAAGAGAAGAACAAGAAAACGAGGAAAAAAACTCTGAAGAAGAAACCAATGAAAATCCTCAAAAAAATGTGAATACAACTTCTGATGACCCAGATTCTGGCAAGCAATAATGGGCATAACTTTTTTTGAAAAACAGAATTTTTTATTGAAGTTATTGTGGGTTTTTCTCGGTATTATTTGCTCGGCTTTCGCCGATATTCACGCCATTCTACTCATTTTTCTGACAACATTTATCTATCTATTGTTTGCCCCAAAATTAATTTTATTTTGGCTTCGTGGTTTTTTAAAAATAAGCCCATTTTTTATCTCAATATTTCTTTTTGGAATTTTTTTTAATATTTCATTTATTTCACAACTTGTTTTGGTCGGAAAAATTTTATTAATTTTGTTATTTTCGGTCTATTTTACCGCAACAACAAAAGTTGAAGATTTTCTTTCTGACATTATTTTTTTACCTCAAAATAATTTTATGAGAAATTTGCGCATTTTTTTAATTTCGACATTTCGATTTGTTCCACTTTTTTTGGAACAGTATAAAATAGCATCCGCGAATTATGAAAATTATTTTCAGATTGCCAAAATAGCACTTCAAAACAGTTTTTGGAAAATTCATGAAGTAGAAATTTATACATTACAAAAGTTAGAGAATATAAAAATTCGAGAATTTCAGATATTTCCGAATTTGGTTCTTGTCTTTATTCTCATTTTGTATGGAATAATTATTTGCAATTTTGATTTATTTTAGGAATTAAAATGTTGTTCCAAATTGGAAATGTGGTTCCCAAGTTCTATCTCTAAAGTTGCGAGCATAATCAAATCCAATAAGTCCAAGTGGGCTTTGGACGCGAATTCCGAAGCCAGCACCCTTCTTCATTTCCAAAAAATTAAATTCTTCCAAATGGTTGTAACTATCTCCAGAATCGAAAAATATTAAACCGATAATTTGGTCGCTACCAATTGGAACGCTGTATTCGGTGGAAAATAAAATTTCTCGAAGTCCACCACCGTCTGGTCCGACAGATCTATCAGCGTAACCTCTAATTCCATCTGCTCCAGTTCCACCGAGATAAAATCTCTCATCTGGCGGAGCTTCTTTTCCATCAAATCCGTTCACGAATCCGAATCTCCATTTTGTTCGTAGTACAAATTTCCAAAAAGTGCGAGTGAACCAACTCACCTGTGCAATATGTTTGTAATAATTAAAATCACCAGACAAGATTCCACCAGCATATTCAGAGAATAGTGTGAAGCTTGAGCCGGAAGATGGAAAGAAAATATTATCTCTGCTATCACGTGAAAAAGTAACGGAAATGGAACTTGTGTTTTGCCATCCTAATGAATCTAATTCCGTGAGAGCATCAGATACATCCTCATCGTATCCGCTTAAAATCTGATATTTTTTTGCGTAAAAAGAATAACTGGTAATCAATTTGGAATAATTGAGAAATGATAATGGACGACCTAAACGAAAAGAACCACCATTTGACTGAACATCATATTTATCCCACTCTTTGGTCGTATGATAAATATCGTAGCCAACCAAAGTATTGGAATCAAAGAGATAAGGGTTGGTAAAATTCAAGGTAAAATTTTGAGTTTTTCCACCGAATTCCCACTGAATGCTACTCTTCCAGGCATTCCCAAAAAGATTGTTGTGGCTTACGGATATTTGACCGACTAAACCTTCCTGAGCATTCAAAGCTATTCCACCATTTGCACTGCCAGAAACCTTGTCATTGACATTAATTGTAAGGTCAATATCACCATTATCGTTAATTACTTCAGGATTATCCAAGTGAATATCTGGTTCAAAAAATCCCAAATTATAAATATTTTGCTGGCTCTTCATTATTTTGGATTGTTGGAAATAATCTCCGGGAGAAATCACCAGTTGTCGTCTGATAATTTTCTCTTTAGTTTTACGGTTTCCAACGATATTGATTTTTCTTACGCGAGCTCGATTATTTTCAATAATTTCCAATTTTATATCGATGGTTGATTTTGATTTTACTAAATTATGGTCAAAATTAGAGTAGATGTAACCTTCTTCGTAATACATCGAAGTAACCGCACCGAGTTGTTCATTGAATTTTTCTAAATTAAATATTTCATCTTTTGCAAATTTAAATTGAGAAATTATCATTTCATCCGTAAATTTATCATTTCCAGAGACCTCAATTTTTCCAAAATGATAAATATCACCTTCAAAAAGATAAATTTCGATGACAAAACGGTTATCTATCAATCTTTTATCCCAAGAAATTATGTTGGCATCGATGAATCCTTTTTTGTTGTAATATGAAACGAGAAGATTGAGATCATTCTCGAATTCCTCTAATTCAAATTTTCCAGATCGGAACAAACTTTTGCATTTTGTTTTCATTTTACCGAGTAGTTTTTTGGTGCGAATGAGTTTATTTCCGTGAAGGTTAATCTCTTCTATTACAACTTTTGCATTTTCTTTAATTTCCAATTTCAGATTAATTCTGTTGTTTTCCAATCGTTCAACTGTAAATTCCGTTTCCGCAAGATGGTAATCCTTTATTTTATATTCATCAGAGATTATATTTTTGGTTTCTATTCTCAGGAATGGTGACCAGTAACTTCCCTTTTTCACATCCAAAAGTTCGTTAAATTTCTCATCGCTTATCTTTTTGTTTCCTTTAATTTCAATCTCATTAACAACAGGAAATTCTTTGATTTCAACGTTGATTGAAATGCCTTGTTGAAGTTCATTTTTGTTAATGGAAATATCTTCAAAAACACCTAATTGATAAAGGTTTTTAATAGATTTTGAAATCATTTCGGGATTGAGATTATCTCCAATTTCAAAAGTCAAAAGAGACTGAATTAGTTCAGTCTCAATATTAGAATTTCCACTGATTTGTATGTCTAAAATTATGGAATCTTGTCCATAAATTAAAGCAAATGTTAAAATTAGTAACAAAGTGATTATCACTTTTTTCATTAATACTCCTTTTTTCAATAAGTTTATCAGAATCTTATTCCAAAATTAATTTTTTAATTTTGAAGTAAAGTTTTTTATTCGACATTTTAAAGAATGTTTTGAATTTCGAGTTCTCAGCATATCAAAAAAAACATTAAAAAGCAAACAAATCTTTAAAATATTAGCATTTTTGCAAAATCTTAGTTGACGCATTTAAGCAGATTCATTTTTTGTATAAACGAATGCTATCGGGGAGGTAGTATGATTCAAGATTCGTATGTTGCATTAGTTACGCCTTTCAAAAAGAATGGCATTGATTATTTAGCACTTGAAAATCTAAAAAGACTAATAAAAGCGATGAAAAAATATAAATTGAAAAAGTAAAGAAAATTGAGAAAGAGAAATTTAAGACAAAACAAAAATGTAATCATTTGCCCGAAGTCAAAACAATTTACAGATATAATTGTTTGTGCGGCAAATTGTGCTGAAAACAGATATTGTGAAGAATATCGAAAGAAAATTTCGCTCGATATTCTATTAGATTTTGTGGAAGCACATCCAAATTACAAGTTAATAGGAGAACTTATGGCTACCAAAGAAACTAAGAGTAAAGAGACGAAACTCTGGATTATGAACAAAGATAACCAGGTTGAAGAGATTACGGAAAAAGAAGTTTTGAATAATCCGCAAAAATATATCAAAGCTCAAATTTGGGACAAACCTACTTTCAAATATGAAGTTATCATCAAGCTGAAGCGCGTGCGAGTAGAAGATTAAAAAATAATATTGAATAATTAGTAATTCTTGCGGAATTTGAAGTATAAAAATACTATCAAAAATCCCAGGATATCAGCTATTAGGTCGAAGTAGGAGAACATTCTACCCGGAATGGGTATTTGGTGTAATTCATCAAATAATGGAACAAAGATAGCAAGAATTAAAAGTCTTTTTAGAACGAAAAATTTCTTTTTATACATCTTCACAAATAGAAATGCAAAAAGTGTATAAACGAACAGATGTGCCACTTTATCTAAATTTAACTCATCGTTAGTTGGTATATCCAATTTTGGAATCGAGGTGAGTGTGAACAAGATAATCGTCCACAAAATGAACAGAATTAAATATTTTTTTCTCATTTTTGATATTCTTGCAAATGCCAAACAACTGGGAATGGTTTCATCGAATAAACAGCTTTTATTGGCAACTTTCTTTCGTCAGCGGTAAACCAAAAATACAATTCATTTTCTTCATTCACCAGATTATTGGTAAGCATATCACTTCTCTCTTTTTTTCCTTTTGAAATTTTTTGAAAAGATATTTTCACTTTTTTAGATTTTATCTTCCCAATTTTTGTGTTTAGAATTTCCTCTTTAACAATTTGAAAACCAGCTTTCCAAACAAGTTTATTAGCATCTATCCACAAAATTCCATCTCCATTTTTTAGGTTATTTCTCATAAAAAGTAGAGCTGTAAAAAAATCACGACTTTTGTTATTTATTGGATATTCGCAAGATTTGTCATCATCGTCGAAACTGATTCTCTTTGCTTTTTTGCTTTCTCTTTCGTAACGAATAATTCGATTTTCTGAATAATCTTTTTGCACAATTTTTTTTTGGTAAAAGTGGGGAAGAAGTTCATCATCAAATTTAGAAAAATAGTAATTATCCATTTTGGCGGTTAAATTGCCGAGAGCAGTTGATTTTGCGGTTACTGAAATTGTGCTGTCGGTAATTGCCATAACTACATCTATAACTTTTAGTCCCAAATAATCAATGGAAAAATTTATTATTTCTGCTGTAAGAAAATTTGCGGATAAAATTATGACAATTAAAAATAGAAGTTTATTATTCATCAATTTTACTAAGAATATGCATCAAAACATATTGAATTCGTTGACCATCAACCTCGATAATTGTGAATTTTACTTTATTATTATGGATAAAATTTTCATTTTTTTCTGGCACTTTATTGAATTGGTCGAACAAAAAATTGGCTACATTATCATATTCGGCATCAATTTCCAATTCAAAATCTTCATTAAGTTCAGCGATTGAATACATTCCATTAATTACATAATCGTTTTCATTTTTCTTATGAATCATTGGTTCTTCTTTATCAAGTTCATCGCGTATTTCTCCAACCAATTCTTCCAAAATATCTTCCAAAGTAATTAAGCCAGAAGTTCCACCATATTCGTCAACTACAATCGCGATTTGAATTTTTTGTTTTTTGAATTGATTGAAAAGATTAAATATTTTCATATTTTCCGTAACAATTATCGGAGGTCGAAGAAGCGAACTAATGCTCTTTTTTTGCATATTTAGAATGATATCTTTTGCATACAAAATTCCGATTATATTATCAATTGTTTTATTGTAGATAGGAATTTTTGAATGACCGGATTCATTAATTATTTTTTTGACGGTTTTTATGCCGTCAGTGTGATTAACAGCATTTATATCAACTCTAGGAGTCATAATTTCTTTTGTCAAAGTCGAAGAAAATCGGAAGATACTAGAAATTATTTTTTTCTCATTTTCTTCTAGAGAATTCTGAGCAACATCCGATTTGATGATATTTTTAAAATCCTCAGTTGTGAGTCTTGCTAAATTTCCGATGGATTTTTTTGTTGAAAATAGCAAACTGATAAAATCCAAAATTTTTATCAAAGGCCACAAAGCATATTTGATAATTTCCAAAGCAAAACTAGAAAAACGAGTAAATTTTTGAGGTGAAGAGAAAGCAATTAATTTGGGAGTAATTTCTCCTAAAATCAGCAAAAGTGCAGTTATAATCGCAATTTCACTTATTAATAAAATGGATTTTGAAACAGAAGTTAAGTAATTTTCACCCAAATAAAGAGAGATTAAAGCCGCTGTAGATGCCGCTGCCACATTTACGATGGTATTTCCCAAAAGTATGATGATAAGCAGTTCGCGAGGTTTTTTGAGCAAACGAATTATTCGTCTGGAATATTTTGTGTCCTCTTTTTCTATTTTTTTTAATTGAAGTTTGGAAAGCGAAAAAAAAGCAGTTTCAGAGCCAGAAAAAAAAGCTGACAAAAACAAGAAGCCTAAAATTGAAAATAACGAAAAACTAATATTCACGAAGTTTATCCTCCTTTAAAATTTTTAAATATTTATGTTCTTTTGTGCGCATAATTTCACCTTGTTTTTTGGAAAGGTGATCATAACCCAAAAGGTGCAGAATTCCATGTAAAAACAAAGTTTGAATTTCTTCTTCTAAAGTTCTATTCTCTTTTTGCAGATTGGCTATTTTGGTGTCAATAATAATATCACCGAGTAAAGGAATATTGGGGATTGACGCAGAAAAAGAGATTACGTCGGTAAAATAGTTTCTTCCAAAATATTTATTGTTTAGAATTTTTATAGTCTCATCTTCTGTAAGTTTTAATGAGACGAAAGTGTCTTTTGGTAAAGTCTCTTCCAAAACAACAATTTCCAAAATATCAGAAAATATTTTTGTTGGAAAATTATGTTTCGTGCAATTATCAATCTGTATTTGGTTCTGGGTATTCAAGGCGTTTTCTATATACTCCTAATAAAATTGGCATCATTTGAGATTTCACAATATTAATTTCTCTCAATGTGATAGGTGCTTCATCGAGCTGTTTTTCATCCATTAAATTTTTTACTGTTTTTTCGAGAACTTCTTTTATTATTTCTTCATTAATAACATCTAAAGATTTCGTCGTAGATTCCACAATATCTGCAATCATCACAATTGCGGTTTCTTTGGTTTGCGGTTTTGGACCGGAATATTGAAAATCTGTTTCATTAATTTTTAGATTCGATTCTATAGCTTTGTTGTAAAAATATCTGATAAGGCTAGTTCCGTGATGTTGACGAATAAATTGCAAAATGGCTTCAGGAAGATTAATTTTTTTTGCAAGAGCAATTCCATCATTGATATGTTTTTTGATAACATGAGCACTTTCGCTGGCTATCATTTTATCATGCGGATTCTCATTATCAGTTCCGTTCTCAATAAAAAATTGCGGATTCTCTATTTTTCCAATATCGTGATAATAGCTACCCACACGAGCCAGAAGATGATTTGCTCCAATTGCTTCAGCTGCACTTTCTGCCAGATTTCCAACGATGATGGAGTGATGATATGTTCCAGGGGCAATTTTAGCAACTTTCTGCATCAGCGGATTATCAAAATCCAAAAGTTCCAACAGAATTTGTTTGGTTGCCATATTCAGTTTGTGTTCAATAATGGGAGAGAATAGTATGAAGCCGACAATTGATAAAATGCATGACCCGATTCCCCAAATTAAATGTCTGGAATAGATTGAAAAGCTATCTAATTTTATCAAACTTATCAGAGAAATAATCACGAAAAAAGAGGCTATCAAATAAAATGCTTGCGGATAATATTCTTGGTTATTTTTTATTTTCTTTAAAGCTAAAATTCCACCAAGAGTTCCCAAACTCAAAATTAGTGGATTGACAAAACTCCAATTGAGAAACAGCGATACAAAAAAAAGGCTAAAAAAATTGAAAATAATGCCGATATGCACATTAAAAATTACTGCGACTAACAAGACCGCAAAACTAAATGGAATGAGGAGAGATGAAACTTGCAATACATTATGGACGGCAATTGTAAAAATAATTGTTAAAAGAAAACTTCCTAAAATAACGAGTAGGCGAGATGTGGTAGAATATTTTTCATGAAAAAGAGCTGTTAAAATAAAATTGAAAAGAACCAATAAAACCAGACTGAAAATAAATACACCGAATATAGATTGTATCATTTGATATTTGTTTTTTGTCGCAGAGTAATTTTGCGTAGCTTTCATCAAAGATTGTAATTTTAGCAATTCTATAGATGTAACTTTATGACCCTGCTCAACGATAACTTCATTTTTTTGCACTTTTCCCATAATCGTAGGAATTTTTTCGCGTGCTTTTTCTCGCTCCAATTTGGTCATATCCTCGTTTATGATGATATTTGGAATCAAAACATAATCAGACATTTTTGAGACAATTTTTGCTTCGATTGGATTATCTCTTTTTTTGGACAAAGTTTCAAGTAACTTATTTTTTGCTTCCTGCAATGAATATCGACTTTTTAATCTGTAAGGTGTTATTCTTCCAAATTTTTCAATTTTAATGGGGTCATTGAGATAAAGAGCATCTGGATAAATTCCAATATCAAGAATAGCGGAAATTTCATTCGACAAAAATTCATAAACAATCTGTCTTTTTGGAGTATCCATCAAATATTTAATGCAATCATCAGAAAAATCGTAATCTTTATTTAGAAAATTGGCCTTAATTTTTTCGAATGATTCCTCATTATTGAAGTGTTGGAAAATGTAATCGAGATTTTTTTGAGAGTTAAATTTTAGATTTTCAGAAACCATATAGACTGGTTTCACATCCTTTGCGGCTTCTTCTTGCTCTGACTGTAGTTTTTTCAAATCTTTATGAACATCAAAATCAAAAGGTGCAATGAAATCTCTATCCGGAATTTCACTTAACTTCAAATTGAATTCATTGGAAGATGTGCGATAAAGCGATGCGATAAAGTATAATAATGCTATCAGAATAGCGGTTAATAAAATAAAATAGGTTTTTAAATTTTTCAATTTACTATTCAAAAAAAGCCTCTCAGCTGAGAGGCTTTATATTTATGATTTTGGAGGATTAATCTCTCGGAATTTCAAAAACTTGATTTGGGTAAATAAGGTCTGGGTCTTTAATTTTGTCTTTATTTGCTCTAAAAATCAAAGGCCATTTTGCGCCATTTCCATAAACTTCTGGATAGGAAGCAATTTTCCACAAAAATTCACCTTTATACACTTTCCATTGATTCGGCAATCCACGAGGTATTTTTATAACCTGGTTTGGATATATCAGATTAGGATCCTTAATTTGGTCGCGATTTGCTCGCCAAATTATTGGCCATTTAGAGGCGTCATCGTAAATAAATGAATATTGGGCAATTTTAGAAAGCCAATCACCTTTCACAACGGTGTATGAATCTTCATAATATTTTGGTTTGGCAGCATCTAAACTAGCTTTGAGATTAACAACTTTGTTATCAAGGTCAGAAAACTCACTTTGAAAATCAGGAACTTTACCAAATTTGCTTCCACGATATTCTTGGTATTCTGTCGTTAAAGCATGCACAGCCTTTTTGTCCTTCCACAATTGTTTGTCAGTTAAATTATTCCAATTATTTATGTTATTATTGAAATAATTAATTTTTCTTTTGATGTTGGGAAGATCGGCTTCGGTAAGATCAAGATAGGAAATAATATCTGCATAAGTCTGTTCGTGTTCAGCATTTACTCTTGCAAGTTCCATCTTAATTTCTTCAATTTCGTTACTAAGTTTTTCTTGATTGGCGAATGCATCAGCTTTTCTTTGCTGAAGATTTACCAATTCAGTTTCAAGATTATCCCAATAAACCAATCTCTCTTTCTTCTTCAAATCTTTATAGTCTTCTTCATTGAGATAAGCTATTTCTGCCACCAAAAATACAGGTAATACGAACACGATTGCTAAAGTTATTATTATTAAATTTTTCATATCCACTCCTATTCGCTAGCCTTAAGCTTTTGTTGATAATCTTTCAAACTTTTTAGTTTTGCTTCTGTTTTAGAAAGCTCCGTTTCCAAATCGCCTTTGCTTGCTTCCAATTGAATAGCTTTTTTCTCTTCTTTAATAGCTTCGTCTTCTGCCGTATCCAGTTGAATTTTTGTAACTGGAGGTGGAGGAGGCGTGCAAGCTGTCAAAAGAAAAGATGCTATGATCACTAAACCGAACAATACATTCATTGTCTTTTTCATAAAATCTCCCTTTTTATTTTTTTTAATTTCAGTTTACACGAATTGAAAGGAATGCTTATACTGTCAAGAATAAATATCTTTTGAATCAAATTAATATCAAACTTTTACTTCCAAAAACTTTGTTTTTACACAATAATTATCATATATAGTTACGAATAAATTCTCAATAATAGTTTTATATTGGTCAAGTTGCTCTTGTTCATAATTACTTCCAGTTTTGTAATCCAAGATTAGAATTTTCCTATTTTTTGTATCTATCATCAATCTATCTATTCGATATTCTTTACCAAATTCATCAAATATAGAATGTTCATTAAACACTCTATCCCACACCTTTTCATCAAAATATGAACTGTTATTATCAATGCAATGATTAACTTCGAAAATAATCTTTCTTATTTTTTTGATGTTCATCAAACCACCATATTTAGCGATGGTTTTTTCAAAAGCAGAATCTAATATTTTAGTTTGAAAATACTTTATGTGAGAAAGATATTCGTGCACGATATTACCAATCAAGATACTTTGATTTTCCAAAAATTCTTTCTTCACTTGTTCAATTTTTGGGGATTCAACCAGCTTTGCATCAAATTTACTAAATATTTTGAATGCTTTATTCATCGAATATTTTGCTTTATTTTTTTTGCCCAATTTTACTTTCTCTTTTGAGATTTTGCCATATTCTAATTTATGACTAACAACGGATAGTTCCTGCAGGTCATCAGCAAATTCATGACAGATAATTTTTGCGATATTTTTCATCACGGAAGATTGCTGATTGATGTCTTCAATTAATTTTTTCAACTCACCCTTTTTGCTGTAATGCAGATAAATAAATAAATTATTTTGTGCTCTGGTTAGTGCTACATAAAGGTTGTTCAGCTCATCACCTTGATCTCGTTTTATCACAGAATCAATCAATAATTGTTTTTGAGATTTCTTTAAAATTTTATCATAATTGAAAGTGAAAGCATAATCTTTTAATTGTGCAAAATTATCCGCAAAATCATAATACATTTTTAGTCCAGTTTGATTTCCACCTTGTTTTCCTGTAACATCAAAAATTGTAAAAACAGTTTCGAATTGCAAACCTTTTGCTTTATGGATTGTGAGAAGTTTGAGCGAATTATTGACAGTTTGTCCAATTTCTGAATATTCATCTTTTTTTGTTATGGCTCGACAATATTTTAAAAACCCTGAATTATCAATCGTATATTCGTTGTTTGAATGTTCAAATTTAGTAGCAATTTCCAAGAAGCGCAATAGATTTTTTAATTCTATTTCGCTGGGAAAAATTTGAGTGAAACCAAATTCCTCAATAATCATTTTAAGCGTATTTTGCAAAGTATTTTCACTTTTTTTTATCTTCAGAATAGAAGCAAAAATATCATTTTTGGAATTTTTTAGAAAATCATCAATATTTTCTGAATTGTTATAGTTATCCAAAATTTTATCAAGCTCGTCTGGATGCATCAAAACAAGATCGGAACGCAAAAATTTGACCAATTCAACAACATCTTCATAAACTATGAAATTCAGCAGAAAAATAATTGGTTTTATCGCTCGATATTCAAATAACGAACCCGAAGTTTCCAGCGTGTATTCGATATTTTGCTCATCTAAAATTTTTGCCATTAATTTTAATTCTTTATTTTTGCGCATCAAAATTGCAGTATTAGCTGGACTGATAATATTTTTAATGATTTGTTTTTGAAGAATATTCTGCACGAATTCTTTGTATATTTGAGCATTAGATTTTTTATCCTGAACACCGTCAATTTGTGCATTATTTTGCAAGTTAACCTGCACAAATCCACCTTTAGAAAAATTGCTATTGATTTTATCATATTGCCAATTTTGAATGAGCTTTAAATAATTGGAGCAGAATAACTTATTTAGCCAATTCATCATCACCGGTTTGCTACGGTAAGAAGTAGAAAGAGGCGGCACGGATTTTATCTCAGAATTTATGATTTGGTCAAATTTGGTCAGTAATCTGCTTTCTCCACCACGCCAGCCGTAAATTGCTTGTTTTTCGTCGCCGACCACAATGATATTTCCATAATTTTTTTGTCCGAAACCGCTGATAATTTCCTTCAACATCGGTTCGAAAATTTTCCACTGCAAAATGCTGGTATCCTGAAATTCATCGATGAGAACAAAACGAGTATTGTAAGAAAGTTGTTCATAAAAAATGTTCAAAACATTGTCGTTATCAATTATAGAAAGTTTGGGGTCGTATAAAAAACGGAAAGTGTAATAACTGATATCGGAATGGGTAAAAATCTTGTCGCGGAATTTTATTTCATCGTAAATATGCAAAATTTCTCCAGCCATAGAAATGATATTAAATTGTTCTATCAGTGCTTTATTGAAATACAGAAAATTTGCCAGAAAGTTTCGAACTTCTGCATATAATTCTTTCAGATCTTTATTTGTGAGTCTTTTTCCATTCCAAAAGTTTTTGTCATCTAAAAGTCTCTTGAAATATTTATTTATAAATTCTGAATTGGTGAAAATATTCAAAAATGTCTGCGAAATATCACGAACTTCAAGTTTTTCAAAATCAAGGTAGGAACTCAATATCCCCTTAAAATCTTTTTGTAACAATAACGAAACGGAGACATTCTTTTTAATCATTTCTGTTTGCAGAACTTCAAAAAATATTTGAAGCGAATTTTTATATTTTGCAAAAGCTATTTTTTTTTTGGAATCGATATTTAAATTTTCCATTTTTGAAAAATTGATGAATTCAAAAAGCCAGCGATTTTCAATAATATCGGTGATAAATTTCTCAAATTGCTCTAAATTACGTCCTTTTGCCTGCAAAAAGATATCTGCAAATATTTTCAGTTTTTTGTCTTGCAGAATGTGTTCATAAATTTCAGGCAATATTTCTGAATTGATATTGTTATCAATTTTGAAATCGAGAATATTTTTATATGGTGCAATAATTCCGCTGAAAATGGTATTCACAAAGGAATCTATCGTGTTGATATGAACCGAAGTTTTATCGCTCAACATCTTTTGATGAACGTCCCTTAAGAAGGCAATCTCTTTTGAATTAAATTGTACTTTAGAATTAATTTTTTCTTGAAAGCTACGCTTTATTTTTCTACCTTCATCCGTGTTCTGGACAATTTCCGCAAGTTGCTCAAATATTCTTTCACGAATTTCTGCAGTTGCTTTTTTGGTGAATGTAATCACCAATATTTCATCAAAATTAATTCTATATTTTAAGAGCAGATTGATAAATTCCAAAGAAAGGCGATAAGTTTTTCCGGTGCCAGCACTGGCACGTATCATGATTGGTTTCATATTGAAGTCTTTATTTTACTAAATAAATCACGACGGGTTATTTCGACTTCCTCGTAAGCATCTTTCTTCTCTGAAATATGGAAATCAGTTTCAATAATCTTCTGTATTGTCTTTGTGATTTCTTCTTTCAGATTAATTTTTTTAGAAATGCTTCTTAAATCTTTTTGTTCGACAAAAAATAGAAATGAATTAAGCTCGTTACTCGTTGTCGGTGAATCGATTAGGTAGCAAATTGATTCATAAAATTGCAATTGTTGACTATATTTTTTTAATTTTAAAAAATTCAATTTTCCAGTTTTAAAATCGAAAATATACTTATTATTTATATGATGAATACGCAAATCTGGACGACCACAAAAAAAGATATCCAAATCATTAATGGAAAAATATCTTTTCCTCATCGTTTTATCTGTCTCAGGAAAAAGTGTAATCGTTTTATTGGATAATTTCAGATTATTATGCAGGCGATAAAAAAAGTTTTCGATTCCTTCTTTCAAAATAAAAAGAAAGATATTTTCAAAATATTTATTAGAAAAATTGTGCGGAGAAATGTACTTAAAATTGCGATTATTTTGGAGATGATCTCGCACCGCTTTGTCAATATCTTGCTTCGAATTATGAATAAAATTGTGCTTTACTTTGTTTGACTGATGAATCTCTATAATTCGCTCTATGATTGCGTTGATAACATTATGGGCGATGGAACCAATCAATTTGTTACTAAAATCGTTATCAATTTCAGGGCTTCTTGATTTCAGTTTTTTTGCATATTCCAGATAATATTCAAAAGGATTATTTTTCAGCTTTTCCCATTTATAAAAACTCAGATTCAATTTATTTTCAGGAAAAGCATTATATTTGAATCTAAAAAAATCGTCTTCAATTTTCCTGTTTTTGGGAAGTTGTTTCTCTTCAATCAATTCGCGAAAAATATTTTGTTGCAGAAAATCAAAATTATCATTTTCAATTTCTTCCACTAAACCTACGATTTTTAACTCTTCCAAAAATGAACTAATCTCAATATTTTCCTGCAGATTTTTCATCGTAAAAACCGAAATCTGTCTGCTACAAGCAAGTAGACGATAAAAATAATATTTATCTCGCAAAGTTATATCTTCGTAAGTTTTCAAACCCAATTGCTTTCTCTGATTTTCACTCAGCAAAAATTGAGCGTGCTTTTTATCTGGCAAAATCCCTTCCACCACATTCAAAATGGAAATATTTTCAAAACGCAAATTGCGAGTATCTTGAAGTGTTGTGATGGAAAATTGGTTTTTTTGATAATCGAGATTGTATTTTATCTCTTTTGCTTTGAGGTAGTCAAGCCACAATTTCAGCAAATTAGCGTGGCTATTTTTCGGAAAAATAACTTTCCAATCGGGAACAAGAGCAATATCTTCTAGCGAGGAAAAATCTGCCAAAGCGGTGAAAAATACCTCCACCACATTGGTTTTATCTTTATCAGAAGCGAGCAAAAAATCGTAATCAATATCATTTTTTAAAAGTGTAAGAAGTTTTTTTAATTCATTTATTTGCAGAAAATTTTGTAAAAAATTAAAAATTATCTCAAAATCTTGTTTGAATTCTGAATTATCAAAACAATCAAAATCAACAAATTTGAAATCGCGATCGATTAGATTAAAAAGAGAAGCTCTGAGTTTTTCGCGTTTTCCAGTCTCCTTTACAAAATATTGCAAAAATTCATCGTTTGAAAAAGCATCTATCAAAGATTGCAAAGAAAATAAAAATGGTTTTTTGTTAACAGAATTTATGATATTAAAGATAGATTGAAAAAAGCGAAAAACTCTGGTTGTGGAAAAATTTGTTTTAGTTGGAATGGCAAATTTGTGTTTGGAAAGCAGGTTTGTGTAAGGTTGCTTTCTAAATTGAAAATCGATAATCGTCTCATTTTGATTCAAATTAGAGATGAGCTGAGTAATCATTTGCATCGGTTCGGCTGAGGTGTATAATTTCATTTTATTTTGACAAAATTTTGTAATATGTTTTGCATTGAAATCTGTGATTGTGAGGGTTTCTTCATTAAAATATTCTGGTGGTATTTGAGATAGAATAATTACTTTTTTGTTGGAATTTTTCAGCAACTTTTTTTCGAAATTGGTAAAATAGAATTGGTTTACAACAACAATTTTCTTGATATCGTTTGAAAAAACGAGTGAATTTCGAATAAAAAGCTGGTCAATAAAATTCGTATTTTCCAAATATTTTTGATAGTCATTTTTGATTTTGGTTAAAAAATCAAATGTAGTTAATTGCCAATCGCCAGCAGTTTGTTTTTGAAAAAGCACATCTTTAATATCTTTTTCAGCAACTAATTCTTCGGTCATCTCTTTCCAAAATTTGAAAAAATTCTGGGCAAATGTAATCGATTGACTGTAATTTCCAATTTTGAAATATTTTTTTGCATCTTCAGGTAAAGATTGATAGAAAGCGAGAGTGCGTTTTTCCTCTCTCAATATCGGTTTATTGGAAATAAATAAAGATTCTTTCCATTCGTCCATCGTCAGAAATTTATGCTCAGAAAAATCCCATTTTTCTTGATATAATTTTTGTGCTTCATACTTGCTTTTGCGAGTAGGGAAAAGCAGGAGAGTTGATGTATTCTCAATTTCAGCCAAAGCAACTTGCAAAATATTTTGATGGAGCAATATGTTTTTTATTTTCATAAAATTTTAAGAGATACTGTTTTTTATTTTTTTCCAAACAAACTAAAAATTGGAACCAAAGCAAGTGATACAATCATTCCTACACTGCCAGCTTGCGGTACCATTTTGGAACCCCACAAAATAAACAAGATTAGACAAACTGCTAAACCACCAATAGAACCTGCAATTGCCCCAAACAGGTTAACCTTTTTATTGAAAAGTCCCCAAATGAATGGACCCAAAAATACTGAAGCAATCGCTCCCCACGAAATGGAAAGTATCGTTACAATAACAGCCGGTTTTAGAAATGCTAACAGCATCGATAAAATTATGAAAAATGCACTTCCAATTCTAACGGTTATGGTTAAAGTTCTATCGGAAGCGTCTTTTTTGACGTAACCTTTGAAAATATCTTTCGTGATAGAGGAAGAGGAAATTAGGACTAAAGCCGCCAAAGTCGACATCGAAGCAGAAAGTATCAACAGCAAAATTACTATTGTGAGGGCAGGCGGAATTACTGTAACCAATATTTCGGGCATAAAAGAATCAAAGTTAAGTTTACCAGATTCCAAAATAAATTTTGTTGGATTAGATTGAGGACTAATGAAAATTCTTGTTAAAGCACCAGTAAAATAGGCAATTCCTGTAACCAAAAGTGCAAAAATTGTTGATGCAAACATTCCAATTTTTATCGATTTAGCATCTTTGATAGCGTAAAATTTTTGAACCAATTGTGGCATTGCAAAAGGTGCTATTGAAGTTAGGAATACGAGCGAGAGAAGTGGTATGATTCCAGGTGGTCCCACAAATTCCGTCAGTTCTGGTTTTATTGCTCTTAGGTCTGAGATAATTTTACCGATTCCACCGCCTTCTTTCAGTCCAAAAATCAGCAAAATTATTACTCCAATCACCATAATCACACCGAAAATTACATCAATCATTGCCATAGATTTGTAACCACCCAAAATTAAGTAAATTCCGGTAAACACTCCCATAAAAATCAGCACATAAGTGTATGGCATATTAAAAGTTATCTCGAAAAGGTAGCTGAGTCCCATAAAAACTGCGGCTGTGTAGGGAATGAAGAATATGAAAATAGCAATTGACGTAAATATTTTTAGAAAAGAACTTTTATAGCGAGCTTCCAGAAATTCAGGCATGGTTTGAACTTTGTATTTTATTGTCTCTTCTTTGATTTTGTTTCCGAGTAAAAACCAAACACCCAAAACGCCTACAAGTGTGTTTCCAAGTGCAATCCAAAGTCCAGATAACCCAAAAGCCCAACCAATCTTACCAGCAAAACCGATAAATAGTACTGCAGAAAAATAAGCCGTTCCATAGGAAAATGCCGTCATCCAAGGTCCTATCTTACCACCACCAACCGCAAAATCGGCAAATGATTTTGTTTTACTCGAACCCTTAATACCAATAAAAATTACCATTACAGCATATAAAAAAATAGCTAAATATCTAGCGAACATATTTTCTCCTAATTAATTATTCCTAACCCGATATTGAATTCAGAGTATCCATCATTTCTTTTTTTATATCTTTCACATCTTCAAAAATGATGCGAGTGATGCAGGAAATAAGAGGAATGGAAAGATTGAATTTGGCAAGTTTATTGATTGTTTTGGCCATAGAAACGCCTTCTACTACCATTCCAACTTTTACCAAAGACTTTTCTCTGGAATATCCTTGTCCCAAAAGTTTCCCAAATTTTCTATTGCGGCTATTTTCGGAAATACAGGTTGTGATGAGGTCGCCAACACCGGCAATACTGTAAGCAGTTTTGTGATAGACACCTAAAAATTTCATAATTGTTACAAATTCATCGACCCCGTAAGTCATAATTATTCCAAAAATATTTGTTTTAAATCCAAGCCCGTCAGCAATTCCAACCGCGATTGCGATAAGTCCTTTCAAAGCGGAAGCAAGTTCCACACCTTTGATATCTCGGCTGAATTCAAACTTCAATAAATCGTTTTCTAATTTTTGTTGAAGTTGGAAAAGAAGAGCAATATCCCGCGCTGCTAAGATTGCTTTTGCCGGAATTCCTTCTGCAATTTCTCGAGCAATTGTAGGACCGGAAAGATTAGCAAATTTTACTTCTGGTAATTTTGCCATAACTGTTTCCCACACGGTTTTTAGAGTTGAATGTTCAACTCCTTTCGAGGCGTTCACGATAATAAATTTTGTTGTTTCATGTGCAATAAATTCATCAGTAAGACCTTCAATAAAACGGGAAGGAATGGCGGTGATAACAATGTCATTTTTCTCTATTTTGCGGGAAAATTTTTCTTCAACGATTATGTTTTTCGGTAATTTTATATTTGGCAAAAATTTAGATTCTCGAGTTTTGTTTATCTCTTGTGATTCCTGTTCATTTATCGTCCAAAGATATACTCTATTTTCTTTGGAAAATATCATTGCTAAAGTAGTTCCCCAATTTCCAGAACCGATTACAATTATTTTTCCTAATTCGTTCATATTTTCTCCCTTTTAAAAATAAGATGGTGGGTGATACAGGATTCGAACCTGTGACCTCTACGATGTCAACGTAGCACTCTAACCAACTGAGCTAATCACCCGTTAAAAATTTTATTCAAACATTTGTAATTGCCCTTGATTTGGCTTTATCTTAAAATGTTTATATGTTTTCAAGGTTGCCTTTCTACCTTGAGGTGTTCTGTCCAGAAATCCTTGTTGGATAAGATAGGGCTCATAAATTTCTTCTACTGTTCCGGCATCTTCTCCCAAAGCAACAGCAAGAGTTTTTATTCCAACAGGTCCGCCATTATAGTTTTCTATTATCAATTTTAGCAATCGTTTATCCATATCATCTAATCCAGCAAAATCGACATTTAACATTTTGAGTGCTTTGATTGCAATTTCCTGCGTGATAATTCCATTTCCTTTTATTTGAGCGTAATCCCGAACACGCCGTAAAAGGCGGTTTGCTACACGTGGGGTTCCACGACTTCGTCTTGCAATCTCTTTTGTGCCATCTTGTTTTAATGGAATATCAAGCAGTTTAGCAGACCGTTCGATAATGGATTCAATGCTTTTTAAATCATAATAATCGAGCCGTAAAACTAAACCAAATCTAGCTCGAAGTGGAGATGTGAGTAAGCCAGCACGAGTGGTAGCTCCGATGAGTGTGAATGGTTCAACATCAATAGAAAGCGAGCGTGCAGATGGACCGCTATCTATGATTATTTCCATTTTAAAATCTTCGATTGCTGGATACATATATTCTTCCACAATGTGATTTAATCTGTGAATTTCATCGATGAAAAAGACATCATTTCTTTGCAGATTTGTTAATATTCCTGCCAAATCGGGAGCTTTTTCTAAAACTGGACCAGCACTCACTTTAATCTCGACATCCAGCTCGTTGGCAATTATGTAAGCCAAAGTAGTTTTCCCCAAGCCGGGTGGACCATAAAGTAGAATGTGATCGAGTGGCTCTTTTCGCAACTTTGTAGCTTGAATGGAAATATCCAATATCTCTTTGATACTTTCTTGTCCAACAAACTCTTTTAATGTTTTTGGACGCAAACTGCGATCAAAATCTTTTTCTTCCGCTATTTCGGAAGGATTTGTAATTCTTTCTAACATCTATTCCTCTTTTGTTTCAGTTTGTTTTTGAATGATTAATCCAAGAAGATATACAACAATTCCAATTTCCAAAATTATGGATGAAGATAAATAATGTGCTCCGTAAGAATATCCAAAAAGTCCAATTACAAGTTTAATAAAGCCAGATACTAAAGTTAGCAAACCTATCAATTTAATGTAATCGTATGTTTGAGCCAAAGCAACCTCCCAATAAATAATTATGAATCCTTTTAGTTGAGGCATACAATTTCTTGCAAGCAATTTTTTAGATTCTTTTTCTTCTTAAATTTTTTCACCAATCACATCTTGGTAAATTCTATAAATATCATCATTGAAGCAGATAAAAATAACTTTCTCAATTGTAACATTCTCTTCCAAAAAGGATTTAACATTTTTCACTGCTATTTCTGTAGCTCTACGAACTGGAAATCTATAAACACCGCAACTGATTGCAGGAAAAGCAATTGTGGAAAGATTATTCTTTATAGCCAGTTGCAAACTTCTCTGATAACAATTCGTAAGCAATTCATCTTCTCTATTTGAACCGCCGTGCCAAACAGGACCAACAGTATGGATTACATTTTTTGCGGGCAGATAATATCCTTTCGTGATAACCGCATCACCGGTTACACAGCGTCCAATTTTTCTACACTCTTTTCGCAATTCAATTCCAGCGGCACGGTGAATGGCTCCATCAACACCACCACCACCCATCAAGGTATTATTGGCGGCATTTACAATAGCATCTACTTCTAATTTTGTAATGTCTCCTTTGATAATTTGAATTCTATTTCTAAGTGCTTTTTTCATCTCTTTGTAATAGATAAGAACTTCTTTTCCTTTTGGAGTAATCCTATATTTTTGATTGGAACTTTGCGGTTTTCTTGGAATTGTGTAAGTTGCCAACTTTTTTCTGCGAATAGAAGAAAGAGCTCTTTTGAGATTTCCTGCTTTTTTATCTTTACCCAAAATATCTGTTATTTGTGCACTAGAAAGCATATTATCTTGAATTGCTTGCAAAATATTTATTTGAATACTCGGTAACTCTGGAAAAACTACAAATTTGTTTTGATGACCAATTTTTTTAAGAATTTGGTTTGTATCTCTTGTGTTGCTCATTTTTTTGTAATAATTTATCAAGCCGTTTGTTGATTGGTCATGAGTTTTTACAGTCTTCTCATTTTTTAGTTCGGGTAGGATATTTTGTGCAAGCTGTTTTCCCAATTCCACTCCCCATTGATCAAAACTGAAAATATTCCAGATAACTCCTTGCACAAAGATTTTGTGTTCATACATAGCGATTAAACTTCCCAATGTATGCGGAGTTAGTTGATTAAATAAAATGGAATTTGTAGGATTATTTCCCGCAAAAGTTTTGTATGGAATTAGAATGTCAGCATCTTCTTGCTTCATTCCTGAACTGTATAATTTTGCTTTAACTTCTTTTGCTGTTTTGCCCAACATTAGAGCTTCGGTTTGAGCAAAAAAATTTGCCAAAAGCTTTTGATGATGGTCGCCGACAGGATTATGAGTAGAAATAGATGCCAGAAAATCACATGGAATCATCTTTGTGCCTTGATGAATAAGCTGGTAAAAAGCGTGTTGTCCGTTTGTTCCCGGTTCACCCCAAACGATTGGTCCCGTTTCGTAAGAAACTTGATTACCACTTCGGTCTATAGATTTTCCATTACTTTCCATATTTCCCTGTTGGAGATAAGCAGTAAATCGATGCAAATATTGGTCATATGGTAAGATAGCTTCAGTTTCCGCTCCAAAAAAATTGTTATACCAAATGCCAATCAAAGCAAGAATGACAGGAATATTTTTATTGAAATCGGTATTTTTAAAGTGCTGATCCATCGCATAAGCACCTTCCAATAATTCCTTAAGATTTTCAAATCCAATCGAGCAAGAAATTGCCAGACCAATCGCACTCCAAAGTGAATAACGACCTCCTACCCAATTCCAAAAAACAAACATATTTTCGAGATCGATGCCAAATTCCTTCACCGCTTTTTCATTGGTGGAGATAGCCACGAAATGCTTCTTAATAAACTCTTCTTTTTTGGCGTGCAATAAAAACCATTTTCGGGCAGTTCTAGCGTTTGTCATAGTTTCTTGCGTGGTGAAAGTTTTAGAAGCTATTAAAAACAGCGTGGTTTCCGGATCAATTTTTTTTAGAATTTCCACAATATGCGTGCCATCAATATTGGAAACAAAATGGGATTCGATGTTTATTTTTTTATAGGGTTTTAATGCTTCTGTTACCATCAGAGGTCCTAAATCGGAGCCACCAATTCCAATATTTACGATGTCGGTAATTGCTTTACCAGTAAAGCCTTTCCAATGTCCGCTCGTAATTTTTTCGGAAAATATTTTCATCTGCTGAAGCACTTTTTGTATTTTTGGTTTGATATTATTATGGTCAACAATTGTTGGCGTGTCCGAACTATCTCGCAAAGCTGTGTGCAACACGGCTCTCTTTTCAGTTTCATTAATTTTTGCACCACAAAATAGGTCGTTAATTGCATTATCAAGCTCAACTTCTCGGGCTAATTTGATGAGAAGTGAAAGTGTCTCTTTGGTGACTATATTTTTGGAAAAATCTACCAAAATGTCTTCAAAAATGAGTGAAAATTTTTCAAATCTCTTTTTGTCATTTTGAAAAATATCTTTCATTTGAACATTTTTCATTCGCTGAAAATGTTCTTCCAAGTTCATCCAAGCCATTGTTTTAGTGGGGTTAATCTTCTTTAACATATAGTTTTACCTTTTAATTGATTTTAGAAAAGGATATCCTACTTTCACTAATTACATTTTCTTCAGCATCAGTAACTTGGGGAACTGTTTTTGAATCTCTTTCTACACCATCGATTGCACCAGTCAAAACAGTCAAGAGTAAGATAACAAGAATCAACAATAATACCTTTTTCATTTAAATCTCCTAATTTTTACATCTTCACCGAAAAAAATGTGCCCTAACTTTTTGGCAAGAATTATTTTTATTTGACCAAATTAGCTTAATTCAAAATCTGTCATCAAAATTAATAAATTTGGAGATTTAGAATGAAAAAAATATTTTTATTATTATTGTTGCTACCAATTTTTATTTCGGCAATTAATGTTGAAATTGAACGACCACAACTTTTTGGAAATCACTTCACGAATGAATTACCAAAAATGATGAATATTGGCGAGCCAGCGATGCCATTTGTACCCATCAAAATTTTATTGCCGATGGGCGAAGAGTTGGCTGAAATTTTTGTTGAATTTGGTGATGAAAAAACTTTAGCAGGTTCGCATTACATTGATTTTGCACGTCAGCCGCAACCATTTTCACAACCAACTTTTGATGCGACAGAGCCAAATAACGAAATTTACAAAAGCGAAAAATATTTTCCAAATAATAATTATGAAATTCTTGGAACGCAAACTTTTAAAGGCTATAATTTGCTTTTGGTAAATTTGTTTCCTTACAAATATTCGCCGAAAAATGGAAACATTATTTGGTTTGAAAATGTGGAAATTTCGTTTTCGACAACACCAAATTTAGATTTGAAAAACCAACAAAATGAGATGCTAATTTCTAACGACAAAACAAAATCAAAAATCAAAAATATTATTATAAACTCAGAAAACATAAGAAGTTACCAAAAAGAATATTTTTCTAAAAACCGTAGTTTGGTGAGTTCGGAAAATCCGTTTGAGATGATTATTATCACCGATGCGGAATGTGAACCATATTTTGCGGATTTCATCGATTGGAAAGCAACTCACGATATCTCTGCCACCACTTTTTTAACTTCCGATATTTACGCAGAATATGAAGGCATTAACAATCAAGAAAAAATCAAAAATTTTATTCGAGATGCGTTCATCACATTTTCCGCTACTGAAACACCTCTTGAATATGTCATTTTGGGCGGTGATGATGAAATTGTTCCCATTCGCACAGTTTGGATAGATACGGGTTTTGGCTACACCGATGCCAGTATGCCTTCCGATTTGTATTATGGTTGTCTCGACGATAATTGGGATGATAATGAAAATGGAACTTATTGTGAGTTGGAAGATGAACCCGACATCATTCCAGATGTTACGGTTGGCAGATTTCCGGCTGAAACCGAAACAGAATTTGCCAATATTTTCAATAAAACATACGATTACATTGAAACGACAAATGTGAGCAACGACATCGCTTATATGGTGGGTGAAAATTTGAATTGGGATCCGGTAACTTGGGGTGGTGATTACAATGATGAAATTTTGGATTCTCTCCCTACTTTTGAAGATGATTATCATGTTTTCAAACTTTATGGACGCGAGGGAACTTACAGTCCACAAAATGTAAAAGATGCAATAAACAACGGCTTGAGCATCATAAACCATATGGGACATTCCAACGAATCTATCGTTTTTGGACAAAACATAGGCTCAGTGAATAGCTACACAAATACAGAATTTGGGTTTGCTTACACCCAAGGTTGTTACCCTGCCGCCTTTGATGAAATGACAAGTCAGCAAGGTGAAAGTATTGCGGAAAATTTGGTGAAAGGTGAACGTGGTTTGTACGCTTTTGTTGGCAATACGCGTTACGGTTGGTACATGCCCGGCAGCACTGATGGACCTTCTCAACCTTACGATATAGAATTTTTCGTGGCAATTTTTAATAATAATATTCGCCAACTTGGAAAAGCACTTGATGAATCGCGTATAATTTTGGCAAATACGGCTTTACAATATGGATGTAATCGCTGGGTACATTTGGAATTAGTGCTTTTTGGTGATCCCTCTATTGCCGTAAAAGAACCGATTGGTGCGTTCCCGTTTATCCAACCATATTTGGTGGAATTTGATGATTCCCAAACTGGTGATAGTGATGAAACGTCAAATCCGGGTGAAAATATTGAAATCAATGTAGTTTTGGAAAATTTGGAAGGTTGGGCGGATGCGACTGATGTTGGTGCGATTCTTACCTTCGAAGATAATACAATTCAAATTTTGACGGGTGAAGTTTCTTATGGCAATATTGAGAATGGAACGCTTGGCACTGCTTCTCCATTTCTCATCTCAATTCCGCAAGATTGCAATTATGACTCTTATAAATATACTGTTACCGTTGCCGCACCCGTTACCGAGAATTCCTACTTTGAACGCTCTTACGATTTTGATTTGCAGATTTCACTATTTCAACAAAATTGGCCTTGGGCAGCATCTTCCACAGTTCTTGGAAATCCAATCATCACCGATTTTAATGAAGATGGAACGAGTGATATTTTAATTGTTGATGCAAATTCAAACATAAATTTATTGAATATTGATGCAGAACAACATTCTGGTTTTCCGCTGAATGGCGACTCTGGTATTTGGAAAAGCATCGCATTTGGGGATATCAATAATGATGAAAGTTCAGAAATTATTATTGCAAATCGTGATGGTGAAATCATCGCAATCGATAATTATGGAAACGAAATTTTTAATAATGCCGAATGTTGCGAACAACTTCTCACTCCGATAATTGCCGATGTGAATGGTGATGAAAATATGGATATCATTAGTTTTGGCATGAATAAAATGTTGAATGTTTTGGATAATTCTGGGAATATGTTGCCGAATTTTCCAATTGAATTTTCTTCCATCTCTTTGAATGAAATGGCTTCTGTCGACTTCGATGAAGATGGTAAAAATGAAATTTTAATTGGTATCTCTTCTCCAGGAATTTTGCACGCTATAAATCATTTAGGCGAAAATATTGCCGATTTTCCGGTCGAATTTTCAGCCTCACTTTGCTCGGCACCGATTGTGTTGGATAATCTGAAAATTGCGGTGGGAACTTCTGATAACAAAATTCATCTCATCGATAATTTGGGCAACATTCTGTTTACAAAAAATTTGAATGGAAGAGTCGTGAAATCTGCCATTGCAACCGATTTCGACAATGATGAAGTCTTGGAAATCGCTTTTGCAACAACAAATGGTGAACTTCATATCATCAATCAAAATGGCGAATATTTGAACGGTTGGCCAATTGACATTGATTCTTCAATTCCAAATGCACCAATTTCTGCCGACATAAATAATGATGATTTTGCCGATTTACTCTGCTTCAATTCATTGAGCGACTTTTTTGCATTTGATGCAAATGGTATCGAATTTGATTTCGCACCAGTCCCGATAGGTCTCATCGGAAATACGCCTGCCAGTATTGAAGATATTGATGGAGATGGCGATTATGACATCATTGCCGGCACCACGACGGGAGCGATTATTATCGATTGTAAACTTCCTAAAGGTGAGAAAATTCCGTGGAATACATATCGTGGGAATTTGTGCAGAACTGGATTTTATGGTGATAATGAAATATTCACAAATGTAAATAATAACGAATTGGAAATAACGAATTTCAATTTGCAAAACTATCCAAATCCATTTAATGATGCAACTACTATTTCGTTCACATTAAATGCTGAAAATACTAAAAAAGCCGAAATTGAAATTTACAATATAAAGGGACAGAAAGTGAAAACTTTTCCCAATCTCCAAATCACGAATTCACCAAATTTCCAAATAGTTTGGAACGCCAAAAAATTCTCATCTGGTATCTATTTTTACCGTCTAATTGCAGATGATAAAATTATAAAAACAAAAAAATGTTTGTTGATAAAATAGAAGGATGATGTGAAAGGAAAAGTAAAGTGGTTTGATGAATCCAAGGGTTACGGTTTTGTGCTGACTGAAAATAATGAGGAATATTTTGTTCATTGGAAATCAATCGTAACCGCTTCCGACCGAAACAGAAAGTTTTTAGTCGAGGGCGAAGACATAAATTTTGATCTATTTGAAACAGAAAAAGGGATGCAGGCTATCAATGTGGTGCGACTGCTTCCACAAGAGTAATTTTAGTCTCAATTCAGCATAATTACAAACAATTATAACAATTAAATCCAACATTTAAATTGTAAAATTAGCACTCATATGTAAAGTCTGCTAAAAAATAATTTGACAATTAAGATTAGTTTATTAAATTGTCCTCAGTTAGCAAATAATGAATTGGAGTGCTAATAAAAAAAGGTGAAAAATGAAAAAAACAGAATTAAGAAGAAAACAGGTTTTGATGCATTTGGTGGAGGATTATATCCAGAATGTTGAACCTATTCCTTCTCAAATGATAAGTGATAAATATATTACAGATATTAGTCCAGCAACTATTAGGATAGACTTGAGCAAACTTGAAAAAGAGAGTCTTATTTTTCAACAACATACTTCCGGTGGAAGAATTCCTACCATAAAAGGATATCGACAATATATCAAAAATATTACCCCGCAAATCGAAAATGTGGGTTACGATAAAGTGGATATTTTACGCAATCTACTGATAAAATATTACAAAGATACTCCGCTGGCACTTCACTATATAATGCAGCTTTTGGCGAAAGAGACAGACCAGCTTAGCTTTGTAGCAGAACCAGAAATTTCGCACGGTTCACTAAAAAAATTAGATGTTTTCAAAATTTCAGAAGATAAATTATTATTTGTGATAAGTTTGGATTCGGGACTCGATAAAACTGTGATTTTAAAATGCGATTACAATATTAGCGAGCAACAATTGCGAGCATTGGTTAGGTATGTAAATGAAGAATTTGCCGGATTGAGAATTTTTGATATTCAGGATAGATTTCTTGATAAAATTTCCGAAGATTTGAGTGAAGAGAATAAATTATTGAAAGCGTTTTTAGACGAACTTCAAAATGCATTTTCCGAAATAAGTAGCTTTTTCATCCATTTTGATGGCAATATAAGTTTTTTGGAACAGCCTGAATTTGATGATAAAAGTTCTATTTTAAGTTTTCTCGGTTTTATGCAAAGACAAGACCATCTCATCAAAATAATGCAGAAAAATGAAAGCGATAAAAAGTTCAATGTTCTGATGGGAGAAGAACTTGGGCAACCCAGCCTTTCCAATTATTCACTAATATTTTCCAAATATGAGCTTTTTGGAGTTCCGGGTTATTTGGGTGCGTTGGGTCCGATTCGAATGGATTACAAAAAAAATATTCCAATTATTCGCAATATTGCGGAAGTAATAACAAATACAACGAGAAAAGGAATGGTGGTTCCAGAAAATGGCTAAAAAGAAAAAAGATAAGGTGTTAGAAGAAAAAAAAGAACTTTCTTTAGAAGAGAAGTATGAAAATTTGGCTGAAGAAAATAATGAACTGAAAGATAAACTTCTGCGTCATGTTGCTGAGTTTGAAAATTTTCGCAAAAGGTCTTTCACAGAAAAATCAGATTGGATTAAAAATGCGAATGAAAGGTTGGTTTTGGAAGTTTGTGATGTGCTCGATAATTTTGAGCGTGCACTCCATCCCAATCTAGAAGAAATGGAGACAGAAGCATTCCAAAAAGGTATTGAATTAATTTATCAGCAACTTGATAATTTAATCAAAAAAGAGGGTGTGAAAAAAATTGAAACAAATGGTCAACTGTTTGACCCAAATGTGCATGAAGCTCTTGCTCACATACCTTCCGAACTTAAAGAAAATGAAATTGTCGCCGTTATTCAAAATGGTTACAAGATGAATGAAAAGATTATCAGACCTGCACGCGTTGCAGTTTCAAATGGTGAAAAACAACAAATAGAAAAAAAACAAAAAGGTAAAAAATAGGAGGATATTATGGGAAAAATTATTGGCATTGATCTCGGAACAACAAACTCATGTGTAAGTGTGATGGAGGGCGGAAAGGCGACCGTTATCCAAAATGCAGAAGGAACAAGAACGACTTCATCGGTGGTGGCGTTCACGAAAGACAAAGAAAGATTGGTTGGGCAAATTGCCAAAAGGCAAGCAGTTACTAACCCAAAAAACACAATTTCTTCCATCAAAAGATTTATGGGAAGACAGTTGAACGAAGTTGGTTCGGAAGTAAAAAGTGTGAACTATCAAATCAAAGGTGGAAAATCTGGTGAAACAGTAGTTCATATTGATGTAGAAAATAAGGATTTCACACCGCAAGAAATTTCGGCAATGATTCTTGTAAAGATGAAAGAAACTGCGGAAGCGCATCTCGGTCAAAAAATTACGGAAGCAGTGGTTACGGTGCCAGCATATTTTAACGATGCACAAAGGCAAGCGACAAAAGATGCAGGCAAAATCTCCGGTCTTGATGTGAAAAGAATTATCAATGAGCCGACTGCTGCCGCTCTTGCTTATGGTCTCGAAAGTAAAAAAGAGGAAAAAATTGCAGTTTACGATCTTGGTGGTGGAACTTTTGATATTTCCATTCTCGAAGTTGCAGAAGGTGTGGTAGAAGTGCTATCTACAAATGGCGATACTCATCTTGGTGGAGATGATTTTGATAAAATCGTTATGGATTGGATTCTTTCTGAATTCAAAAAACAAGAAGGTGTGGATATTTCTAACGACCCGATGGCTCTTCAAAGAATTAAAGAAGCGGCAGAAAAAGCTAAAATTGAACTTTCTGGAACGCAAACCACAAACATCAATTTACCGTTTATTACAGCAGATGCGAGTGGTCCAAAACATTTGAATTTGAATCTTTCACTCGCCGAATTTAATAGAATGACAGCAAATCTTATCGCTCGTTCTATCGAACCTTGCAAAAAAGCTCTCAAAGATGCAAAACTCAGCGTTGGTGAAATTGATGAAATTTTGCTCGTAGGTGGAAGCACAAGAATTCCAGCAGTTGTGGAAGATGTGGAAAAATTCTTTGGCAAAAAAGCGAATAAAAGTGTGAATCCAGATGAAGTTGTAGCAGTTGGTGCGGCAATTCAAGGTGGCATTTTAGCTGGCGATGAAAATTTGAGCGATATTTTACTTCTTGATGTAACTCCACTCTCTCTTGGAATTGAAACTTTGGGTGGTGTGATGACATCTCTCATCGAAAGAAATACTACTATTCCAACTAAAAAGAGCCAAACTTTTAGCACTGCTGCCGATAATCAACCAGCGGTCTCAATCGTTGTTTTGCAGGGTGAGCGTTCGATGGCAAAAGATAATCGCAGACTTGGAAATTTTGAACTTACTGGAATTCCACCAGCACCACGCGGAATGCCACAAATTGAGGTAACTTTTGATATCGATGCAAACGGTATTTTGCATGTTCATGCCAAAGATAAAGGAACCGGAAAAGAGCATTCTATCAAGATTGAGCGAACTGGAACTTTAGATGAGAATGAAATCGACAGAATGGTAAAAGATGCAGAAGCACACGCAGATGAAGATAAAAAGCAGAAAGAATCTATTTTGGCTCAGAATGAACTTGATACGCTGATTTTCTCGACCGAAAAAAGTATAAAAGAATACGGTGATAAACTGAAAGACGATGAGAAAAAACAAGTGGAAGACGCTATCGAAGATGCAAAAAAGAAGCTTGAAGAACTCACAAAACAGTCTGCTTCCAAAGAAGAATACGAAGCTGTTCGTGATGAATTGGCAGAAAAAGCGAAGAAAATTGGCGAAATCATTTATGCGGAAATGCAAAAACAGCAATCAGCCCAAGGTGCTCCAAATATGAATGATGCTAATTTTGATCCAAGTAAAATGGCTGGACAGCAAGAATCAAAGAAGGATGACGGTGCTGTCGATGCAGATTTTGAAGTAGTTGACGAAGATAAATAAAATTTAAAAAATCCTTCCCGATAATTTTTTCGGGAAGGATTTATAATCTTAACAACAGGAATTTTAAATGGCAAAAAGAGATTATTATGAAGTTTTAGGTGTTGGGAAAAACGCTGATAATGCTGAAATAAAAAAGGCATATCGCAAGCTCGCAATGAAATATCATCCCGATAAAAATAAAGATAATAAAGCGGCTGAAGAGAAGTTCAAAGAAGCTTCCGAAGCTTATGAAGTGCTCAGCGATGCAGACAAAAAACAGCGTTATGACCAATTTGGTCATGCCGGAATGGAAGGTGCTTTTGGCGGTGGTGGTTTTAGCTGGGATAATTTTTCCCATGCTTCCGATTTTTCTGACCTTTTTGGTGGAGAAGGTTTGGGCGGAATTTTTGAACATCTTTTCGGTGGTGGATTTAGTGGTGGTGGAAGAAGTAGGCAACAAACAAATCGTGGGGAAGACCTGCAAATTTCTCTTTCATTAACTCTAGAAGAGATTTCTAAAGGTATCGAAAAAAAAATAAAAATAGGAATTCAAGACGTTTGTGATAGTTGTAATGGAAGTGGCTCGCAAGATGGAAATATCGAAACTTGTGGACAATGTCACGGCTCGGGACGGGTGCGACAAATGACTCGTTCACTTTTTGGTCAGATGCAAACTATTGTAGAATGTCCTTCCTGTAATGGGAAAGGAAAAATTATTAAAAATAAGTGTAATAAATGTCGCGGAGATGGAAGAATTAAGAAAATCAAAACTGTAAAAATTACGATTCCAGCTGGAGTTTCTGAAGGTCAATATATTCGTCTGAGAGGAAAGGGAAATGTTGGTATGCAAAATGCTCCAAAAGGCGATATTCTCGTTTACATCAAAGAAAAAGAGCACAAAATTTTTGAGCGCAATGATGCAAATATTGTCTGTGAATTTCCGATTAGTTTTTCTCAAGCCGCTCTTGGAAGCGATATAGAAGTTCCTACTTTATCTGGAAAAATAAAAATGAAAATTCCTGCCGCTACGCAATCGGGCAAAATTTTTCGATTGCGAGCTCAAGGGTTACCACATGTTAATAGCACTTATCGTGGTGATCTTTATGTGAAAGTGATAGTGATAACTCCCACAAGATTGAATGCGGAAGAAAAAAAATTATTGAATCAGCTATCAAAATTTGATTCGGATAAAAAATTGCATCCCGAAAAAAGTTTCTTCAATAAAATGAAAGATTTTTTTGTGTGATGATTAATTTGTTGATTAAAGCGACTGAACGGTCGCTTTTTTTTGTGCACAAAAAAAAGGTTGCAATAAATATTAGCATTTTAATTTTCGGATAAGATAATAAATCTGGAGGAAAGATGAGAAAAATAGCTCTGATTTTTTTGTTTATTTTGGTGGTCGAAATTGCTTACAGTTGTCCGCGTTGTGATAGATTGAAAAATGCGGTGGTCGAAATGCCACATTATGAAGCGGTAAGAGCCGATTCTGCCCATGGTTTTGATGTTTTACATTATGATATTTCTATGGAAATTGATGATGAAAATGGGTATATTTCTGGTGCGGTAACTACAATTGTGGAAGCGGAAGAGATGATGACCGAAATTTCTTATGAGCTCGATGAAATGGTCGTTAGCAATGTTTTCCTAAATGGCAATTTGGCAGATTATGAGTATGAAAATAATCTAATTATAATTCAATTAGGCGAAATAAATGTTGGCGAACAATTCACAACTTCTGTGGTATATTCAGGAAATCCTATTTGGAATGGACTCGGAATGTCTTTTTCTGCAAATCATATGTTCACAATTTCCGACCCCAATGCTTCACGTTATTGGTGGCCATGTTACGATCATCCGTGGGATAAGGCAACTGTCGATTTACACATAACTTGCCGCGAAGATTGGGAAGTAGCAAGTAACGGCATTTTAGATTCTATTGTGGAAAATGATAATGGAATGCGAACTCACAATTGGCTTGGCGAAAATCCGATGGCTACTTATTTAGTGTCACTTGTTGTCAGGGATTTGACCGAGTTAAACGATAGTTTTGAAGACATTCCAATTCAAAATTTTGTACCACCAAATATGGTTTCCAATGCGACGGAAGATTTCTCGAATTTACCATTTATGATGGAAGTGTTTTCTCAACTTTACGGCGAATATCCTTTCGAAAAATACGGTAATGCTGTTACTAATTTTGCTACTTACAGTGCGATGGAACATCAAACGATGACAACTTTAGGAAATCAAAACATAAATGGAAATCACGGTGGCGAAGCGGTGATTGCCCACGAACTTTCGCATCAATGGTTTGGGAATAGTCTCACCTGTCTAACTTGGAAAGATATCTGGCTTTCGGAAGGTTTTGCCACTTATTCAGAAGCACTCTACATGGAACAATGGCAAGGTTTTGATGCGATGGTAGATTACATCGAAGCGAGCATTCACAGCTATTATATGAATTGGGCAGGAAGTGGTGCATACATAGTTTACGACCCACCTTCACCGAACGATTATTTCACACCGGCAACCTACGAAAAACCCGCTTCTGTTTTGCACATGTTGCGTCGTATTGTGGGTGATGATGCTTTTTTTGAAATTTTGCAAACATATTTCCAAACTTTTCACAATGGAAATGTGGTAACTGCAGATTTTATGCAAATTTGTGATGAAATTACCGAAAATGATTATCTCCCAACTTTCTTTGAAGATTGGATTTTTAAATCTGGTTTACCAACTTTTGAATACACCTATTTTGTGAATGATGACGAAACACAACTTTTAACTTTAGTAAAATCTACTTCAAACGGAACCGCCGAATTTTATTGGTTACCTGTTCCTATTCATCTGAATTATGGTATTTATTCCGACTCATTATTAGTTACATCCGGTCCGACTGGTAGCTCGGCTGTGCAATCAATTTCAGTGATTTCAGATGCCAACTTTGAATTCCAATTTGATCCTAATAGTTGGATTTTATTGCGAGGTGCAACCTTCAAAACTGCAGAAATAAACAATGCCTATTCGGCTGACGGAAAAGTGGTAATTTTTTGGAATGAGTTTTGGGAAGGAGTTGAGGTGGACGGATACAATGTTTACCGCAGTTTAGATGAGAACGGCGAATTCATAAAACTAAATGATGAACTAATTACTGCCACGTATTTTGAAGATGATTTAGTGGAAAATGGCACTACCTATTATTACAAAATAAAAGTTATAAAAGATGAAAATTTTGCATCAGCATTTTCTAATATTTACGCAGCAACTCCCATCGAATTTCCAATGAATCAAGGGATTTTAGTAGTTGACGGAACAAATAATGGTAACGGAAATCAGGGCTTTCCAAATGATGAAATGGTTGATGAATTTTATCAAAATGTA
>CAYQOZ010000004.1:0-38710 GCA_964419355.1 uncultured Candidatus Cloacimonadota bacterium
GAATATGTTGCTCGACATCTTTTTCGTGTTCTCTCCATTTTAATTTCATCGCTTCCAACTGTGATTTAGTTTCTTGAACTCTTTCATCATTCAGTCTTTCTTTTTCTTTTGTTAAACTCTTTTGCAGTGTATTTGTTGATTCAATTGTTTTTCTACAAGTTTCATTTCGGTTATCTTCTTCTTTTTTTAGGGAAGTATTTTCATTTTTTAGCTGGTTTCTCTCATTTTCAACTAATTTTAATCTTTCTTCAAATTGGGTTTTTTCGGTTTTTAATTTTTCGAATGAATCCATTTTTGCTTCCAAAACATTTTTTTCTGACTGCAAATGTTGGATTGCTTCTTCTTTTGAAGAAATGTTTTTTTCTAAATCTAAAATTTTTAATTTATCTTTTTCTGAAGTATCTTCTGTTTTCTCTGTCTTTTTGAAGTAAGTAGCTAATGCGATAACAATTAAAAGTCCTAATAGTCCAAATAATCCTATTTCCATAAGAATCTCCTAAAATTAATCTTGCGATGGTTTTAATGCCATAGAATGTTTCTTCAAATTTTTCAGAATTGTAGTCAATAAATTAATTGCTCTAATTATGTATGGACCTTTATTTAGCATGATGCAATCTGCACTACTGGCTATTACGGTGTCGCTAATTTCGGCACGTGCTGGAATTCCTTTTTTAGCCAAATTTTCCAGAACTTGAGTAGCCCAAATACTTGTGAGATGCGATGCTTTACAGATGGAAAGCAATTCTTCCTGAATCCTACCAATCTTGTCCCAGCCAGTCTCTACAGCGAGATCACCGCGAGCAATCATCACACCAACTGGATAGATTTTCATTGCTTCCAAAATTATATCAACAATATTATCAACGCCAGTTTGGGTTTCTATTTTCAAAATCAGACCCATTTTACGGTCCAAATTTGCATCGTCCAAAATTTTCAAAAGTTCACTCACATCTTGCGGTCGATTCACAAACGACATATCGATAACATTACTATTTTTCAAAACAAACTTCAAATCTCGTTTATCTTTTTCTGACAAACTTGGCAAGTGGATATCGCTTTTTGGAAAGTTGATTCCTTTATCAGATTTTAGTTTACCAATTTTATCAGATACTTTTGTGATTAATATTTTCATCTCGTTGGAATCAATATTTTTGATAATTCCCTCAATTTCACCATCATCGAAAAGAATAGGGTCTTCTATTTTCACCATCGAAAATATTTCTGGAGCAGTGCAAGAGATGAATGCTGGAGTTATTATCTCGCCAGTTTCTGGTGAAATTTTTGCTCTTTTCCCTTCAATTTGCTTTTTTTTGATAATAAGAGTATCGTTTTCTCTTAAATAAATTGGCTTTTTTTTCTCATCGAGTTCGCCGATTATGAAGAAATTATTTTCATCGATTTTGATTGGCAATCCTGTTTCAAAAAGGGTAGTTTTTCTGATTTCACCGATAAATCCAAATTTTGAAATTTTCTTAACTTCGATTTTTCTTTTTTTAAAATGAGAATCTTCAAAAAATAAGAAATCACCCTCGTTTACGGCGTTTTGTTTGAAATTTTTCAAAGGAATATGAGGAATATCTAATTCATCAGATTGACTCTCTCCAAAAAAAAGATTGATTGGTTTGTTAACATTACCCAAAGTATCTTTTGAACGCTCAAGTTTGATAATTTTTGCATCTTTTGCGATGGCACCAGTTCGAATTTTTGGACCACCCAAATCCATCGAAATTTTGCATTTTTTACGAAGACGCTCCGAAGCATTTCGAACATGATCAACCATTTTTTGCCACTCTTCGGCAGTGTCGTGAGCACAGTTTATGCGTGCACAATTCATCCCATTTTTGATTAAATTGTAAACGAGTTTGTAATCTTCTGATGCACTTGTAGGCAAGGTTACCATGATTCTAGTGCGGCGTCCTTTCGAGCGATATCCCAAAAGAGATTTTGCGTTATTTCGTCTTAATTTACGACTATTTTTGAAGGAGAGTTTGTGCTTGGAGAATTCGCAATTTTCGCCAAGCATATTGAACAAAATTGCGCGAGTGGTCTGTAAACTTGCCATAATATGAGGTTCAGATTCGCTTAATTTTGACAAGCCAAAATTGCCCAATCTTCTTTGCAGAGAATTTAATTTTTTAGATTTGAGAGCCCAATAATGGACAAGATTTGTGGCACTTTTAGAATATTTTGGATGAACTTGTTTAATTTTTTCAAAATATTCTTCTTCCCATTCCAGAACATGTTGAATCAACTCTTCAATTTCGTGAAGTAATTTTTCTAACCTCTCTTTCCGTTTTGGCTTCATATTTTATCTTCCATTTTTATTTTGCTTTTCAACTCTTTTTTTTCTATTTTTTCCATTTCGGAAAGGGCATTATTTAATAATTCCACCCGCTCTCGATACGGAACAAATGCACTTTTAAAGCTATTTGTAATGATATTTTTAACTTCCAAATAAGTTAGTTTGAATTTATTGATTGCCAGCATATATTCGTCAGTCAAATTTGTATTGGAAATCAAACGATTATCGGTATTTAGGGTAACGCGTAAGCCGTAATCCAAATAAAAATGAACTGGATGATTTTCTAATTTTTTTACCGATTTTGTATGCAAATTGCTTTTGATGCAAACTTCTAGTGGAATGCGATGATCGTTCACATAATTGAGCAAATCGCCGTCTTCAATCAATCTTGTTCCGTGCCCAATTCGGTGCGTACTGCAATAATGTAATGCTTCGTGAATGCTTTTTGGGCCGTAAGCTTCTCCAGCATGGACAGTAATATTTACATTATTATTCAGAGCCATATAGAATGCCTCTTTGTGTTCTTTGGCGGGATGGTTGTATTCCGCACCGGCAAGATCAAATCCGATAACACCTTTGTTCTTGTAAGCAACAGCAAGTTCTGCTAATTTCAGAGATGTTTGCGGATCCATATTTCTGATTCCGCAAATAATCACATTCGTTTTGATATTGAATTTTTTTTCTGCCTTTGCCAAACCTTTCAAAACTGCATCGGAAATTGTGGTAAGTTTCAGGCCATTTTGGGTATGCAAAATCGGCGAATATCGCACTTCCATATAACGAATATTTTCGTTTGCCGCATCCTCTGCAAGCTCATATGCCACTCGAATAAGTGCATCTTTTGTTTGAAGCACGCTCAAGGTTATGGCAAATCCTTCCAAATATTCATCTAAATTATTGCAGTTTTCATCACAGCAAATTATTTTTTTTAGGTCATTTTCGTTATTGGCGGGTAATTTTACCCCTTGTTTTTTTGCTAAATCGAAAATAGTTTCGATGCGAAGTGAACCATCTAAATGAACATGCAAATCGGCTTTTGGTAATTTTTTGATAAATTCTCGACTAATTTTAGTCATAATTAACTCCATTTTTCGTATGAAATAATTTCATTTATTTTTTTTCGTTTTTTACTTTTAGCGAATGTTTTCACCGCTTTTGCATAAAGCCCATCTTTATCTTTTGGATAACCAAATGGACTCATTCCCACTACTTTTATCTCTTTTGGAATAGCAAGTATTTTTTTCACTTTTTCTTCGTTAAAAGCACCGAGCCAACAACTACCAATACCAAAATTCCAAGCTGTTAACATCATTTGTTGGAACGCAATTGCGGTATCAACTAAATAATAATTTTGATTATTCATCTCTCCACTTTTGGAAGGATTTGCACACGCCACGATAATTATTGGTGCATCTTTAATGAAGAAATTTACGGTTCCAATTAGTCCATTTTGAAGTGCGAGCTGTTTACGTTTTTCTTTATTTTTAATGACGATAAAGTGCCAGCATTGTTTATTTTGCCACGATGGAGCCAATCTGCCAGCTTCTAAGATTTGTTGTAAAATGTCATCTGAGATTTCTTTATTTTGAAAACTACGCACACTTTTACGCGAAAAAATTACATCTAAAAAATTCATCAGAACGAAATTCCAAATCCAGCATTTAAAACAGAATATTTACTGATGGTGTAATCCGCATAAAATTTTAGTAATAAAATGCTGTAGCGAAGTCCAGCAGTCATTCTCACTTCATTTTCACCTTCGACTTCAAAATCGACAGTTTTATCATTTTGGAAGACAACACCATACTCATCTACATCATCATAACTGTATCCATAATTAATAGTTACATTAGTTTTATCGATGCCAATTCCGCAATATCCAGTTAACATCAAAAGTCTTTTACTTACCTGTAAATTCGCATTAATGTTTGTTGATTTGAGAATATCGCCAACATATAAATTTTGGTAAACTCCTTGAACTGCAATATCAATTGGAAATAGTGGAATGTATTGGTCAATATTATGTTTCAGACCAATTCCCCAAAATCCAATTTCACCAATTTCGGGATTAATTTCTGCTTTTGGAAAACCGCGAATTAGAAGTTCATTTCCACCCGGTAAGCCCAAATTAAATTGTGGCATTGCAAATGGAATGGCAGGAATATTCAAACCGTTCGGCATTTGCAGATCTGTAATTCCTGGATAATTTGATGTAAATTTGTTTCCTTCCTTACCAAAAATAGTGGCAGTTTCAATTGTTTCTTCTTGATAAAGAAATTCTCCCGAAAAAGTAATATCCGGCCTTTTGGCGATAAAAGTTTTATCTTCATGCGGGACAAAAGCCATCATCAAATTTACATTTAAGCCGAAAGTAAATGGTTTTAAAATTTTTGCGGTGTTGTAAAATCCGGTATTCATAGTTGTTCCAAAAGCGTTCACCAAAGGTTTTATAAACAATTCAGCATTTTTACCTTCAAATTTTTCAAGATCATTTTGAATATCAGCAAAAATGTTTGAGACCACCAAAATTAACACTAAAATAATCATAAATTTTTTCATCTTTTCCTCCAAAAATATTTTGGTAAAGTGGAAAAAATGAGATAATTATGTCAATAAAAAACAAAATTACTTTACAAATTAAGTGTTTTTAAATGTTTGCAAATAGAAAATTAGGAGAGAAATATGTTGAAAGATAAACGTGTCTTATTGGGAGTTTCAGGAGGTATCGCTGTCTATAAAGCAGTTGATTTGGCTAGTAAATTGACAAAAGCAGGTGCAGAAGTAAAAATTATTATGACTGATTCTGCAACAAAATTTGTTTCTGTTTTAACTTTTAAATCACTTACTCATCAGCCGGTAATTACAAAAATGTTTGATGAAAATGCAGATATTGAACACATTTCATTGGCAGATTGGGCGGAAATTATTGTAATCGCACCAGCAACTGCGAATATTATCGGAAAAGTTGCAGGCGGAATTGCCGATAATTTGCTTTCCACCACAATTATGGCTTCGATAGCACCAATCTTATTTGTCCCAGCAATGAATGTTCATATGTTTGAAAATCCAATAGTTCAAGAAAATATTTCCAAATTGAAAAAATTAGGTTATTATTTTATACATCCAGAGTTTGGTAAATTGGCTTGTGGTTACGAGGGCTTTGGGCGTTATCCCAAAAATGAAGAGATAATTTATTATATTAAAACCTATTTGACATACAAAAAAGATGTTGAAGGGAAAACTATTTTAGTTACTGCTGGAGCAAATCGTGAGAAGCTAGACCCAATGCGGTTTTTAACAAATTATTCTTCTGGAAAAATGGGACTTTCAATTGCACGAGCGGCTGCAATTCGTGGGGCAAAAGTTACACTGATTTACGGAAATATTATCGAAGAAATTCCGTCATATTTAGACAAAACTATTTTTACTGAAAGTGCCACCGAAATGGATAAAATGGTCAAATTAGAATTTCCGAAAAATAAGACAACCATAATGGTAGCGGCAGTTAGCGATTATACTTGTGCTAATATTGAATCACAAAAAATTAAGAAAAGCGGTGATTTAAATTTGAATTTAATTCGGACAAAAGATATTTTGGCGGAAATTGGTAAGCAGAAAAAGTCAGATCAAACATTAGTTGGTTTTGCCGCAGAATCAGAAAATATGATTGAAAATGCACGCAAAAAATTAAAGAAAAAAAATCTTGATTTTATTGTAGCAAATGACCTTTCTGTAGTCGGGAAAAATGAAACAGAAATTATGATTATTGACTCAAAAAATGAACATAAAATTGCTGGTTGTAAGTTTGAGGTAGCTCACAAAATTTTGGATAAAATATTTTCAAAATAATGGATAAAATAATGAAAAATAAAGCGATTGTAGTAACAGGTGCAAATGGAAATATTGGTTCCTTTCTTGCTAAAAAATACTTTGAAAAAAATGAAAAATTGATTTTATGTCTTCACAAAAATTCTGATAGAATAGCGAGTATTTTGGACAATAAAAATGTACGAATTATCAAAACAAATTTAGTCAATTTGCAAGATTTCCAAACACAATTAAATTCCATTTTAGCGGAAACAAATTGGCATCTCGATCGTATGATTCACACCACCACAATTCGTAGCCACGATTTCAAACCGCTTGCTGAAACGAATGCGAAACTTTGGGAGAATATCATCAAAGTGAATGTGGTGGGTACTTTCAATATTTTGAAGACGCTAATTCCAATTTTTCGGAAAAATGGTGCAGGAAAAATTGTCCTTTTCGGTTCGAATGTAACGCGAATTGGATTGCCATTCGGGTCTGCTTATTCTGCATCCAAAGCGGCTTTAGCCAATATTGCCCGCACACTAGCTGCCGAAGAGGCACAAAATAATATTATTGTTAACATCATTTCGCCGGGTCCTGTAAAAATTGATGACAGCCATTTTTCTGAAAGTTATCGAAAATTTAGAGAAGAGTATTATCGCAAAAATTTACGCGAAATTCCGTTGCAAAGATGTGCCTCTTTCGAAGATCTTTTTGGACTTTGCAATTTTCTATTATCGGCAGAAAATTCATACATAACAGGCGAAGAATTTTTTGTAACCGGTGGAAAAGTGTAGGCAAATATTATGAAGAAAATTCTGATTTTACTACTTTTGAGTGTGAAATTATTTAGTTTTGAAATTGGTGAAAAACTTACTTATGAGCTGAGTTATGGAGTTATAACTGCCGGTGAATCAACAATTAAAGTTACGGAAACAACTTATCGAGATACAATAAAATGTTTAGAAATATCATCGATTTCCAAGACGAATTCTTTTTTTGATAAAATCTATAAAGTGCGTGATAAAATTGAATCAATTTGGAGCTTAAAGGAAAATTGTTCTTACAAATATTCCAAGAATTTAAAAGAGGGAAAATATCGACAGTCTCGCACTCACTTTTATTATCCAGAGCAAAAATTTAGCATTTACCTAAAAAAGGTAAAAAAAACAGCAGAATACAAAGAGAAAAAAATGTCAATTCCAGAAAATACTCACGATATTTTAAGTGGATTTTATTGGATGAGAATGCAAAAAATGGTGGTTGGAAATACAATCTTTGCCAATGTGACGGTCGGAGGAAAAAATTATGTCGCTGGCGTAAAAGTTCTTCGATTAGAGACAATAGATAGTATTTTAGGTCAGAAAGAATGTTTTGTTTTAGAACCTGTATTGGAAGGTGAATCCATTTTTAAGCAAACTGGAAAAATCTATATTTGGGTAACAAATGACGAAAACAAAATTCCGCTTAAACTTGAAAGTAAAATTATTTTTGGTCATTTTAGGTCAATTTTGAAAAAGGTTTCAAATGTCAAATCTTGAGAAAAAAAGCTATGATTATCATCTTCCTGTCGAATTAATTGCACAACATCCAACAGAAAAACGCTCAAATTCTCGTTTGTTATATCTGAAAAAATCTGGTGAAATTTTTCATCATAAATTTAATGAAATTGTAGATATATTACGACCTTCAGATGTTTTGGTTATCAATAAAACAAAGGTCATTCCGGCACGTTTATTTGGCAGAAAAACAACCGGAGCAAAAGTAGAAATATTTTTATTAAATCAACTTTCTAAAAAACGATGGGAATGTTTGGTCAAACCTGGCAAAAAATTACTGCTGAATAGCGAAGTTATCTTCAGCAATAATTTTAGTTGTAAAATCGTGGATTATGCAGATGAAGGTGGTCGAATAGTAGAATTTTATTGGGATGGAGATTTCTGGGATATTTTGGAAAAAGTGGGAAAGATGCCACTTCCACCGTATATAAAACGTGATGCCACAGAAAAGGATAAAGAAAAATACCAAACAATTTTTGCTGAAAATTTGGGTTCTGTTGCCGCTCCAACCGCTGGATTACATTTCACAAAAGAAATTTTAAATCAAATTAGAGAAAGAGGTATCATCATTTGTGAAGTAGTTTTGAAAGTGGGGTTAGGCACTTTCCGACCAGTAAAAACGGATAATATTAGAGAGCACAAAATGCATTCGGAATATTGTCAAATTTCAGAAAAAACTGCCAAAATTATCAACGATGCTAAAAGAGAAAACCGTCGAATTATCGCAGTTGGAACGACCACGACCAGAACTTTAGAAAGTTTTGTGAAAAATAACAGAATAAAATCTGGCTCAAAATGGACAGATATTTTTATCTATCCTGGTAAAAAATTGCAGATAATTGATGGTTTGATAACGAATTTTCATATGCCAGAATCTACTTTAATGATGCTGGTTTCTGCACTTGCTGGCAGGAAAAATATTATGAATGCTTATAAAATTGCAGTTGAAAAAAAATATCGTTTTTTTAGTTATGGCGATGCGATGTTGATATTATAAATTATGTTCAAACAAAAAAAATGTGGAAAAATAATGGAAAACTTAATCTTATTCGATGAAATTATTAATCTAAAAAGTGTGAACAGCACTTCCAAATATGCCGAAAAATTAGTAAAAAAAAATGAAGTTAGCGGAAATTTTTTAGTCATTGCGGAAAGGCAATCAAACGGCTTGGGTAGAGATAAAAATAGGTGGTTTTCTCCCAAAAATGGTTTGTATTTAACTGCCGGTTTGTATGGTTTATTGTCTTCTTCCAGCTTGACAATTTTTAGTGGAATTTGCCTTCACAAAGCCTTGAAAAAATTGTTCCCAAAAATCAAGAAAAAATTGAAAATTAAATGGCCAAATGACATCTATCTGGGAAATAAAAAATTGTGTGGAGTCCTTTCCCAAAAGTTGAGTGTGGAAAATTATCATTTAATTGGAATTGGGTTGAACACAAATATTGCTGAATTTCCTGATGAGCTCAAAGAAAGTGCAACTTCTTTGCGTCTGGAACTGCAACGAGAAGTTTCAAATGAAGATATCACTAAATCTGTTTTTACAATTTTTGCTGAGTATTTCCCCGATTTTATTGAAAATGGACTCGATTTGAAATACTATAAAAAACACTCTTTATTAATTGGAAAGCAGATTTTATTGGACACAAATTTTGAGCAATTTAGCGGAAAAGTGATAAATTTAAACAAAGATGGGGCGTTACTTTTGCGATTATCTTCAGGGATGATTCAGCCGTTTTATGCTGGCTCGGTTGTGAAATTTTGATTTTAGGATTTGAATAGATGAAATTTAAATATTTGGAAAAATGGGCTACAGAAAATTCCAAGCAGAATTTGATTTTTGATGAAATTTTTAAATTCGAAGACCAATATAAAATCAAGTTTCGCAATCGAAAAGAGTATCTTCAAATCAACCTTTCATCACAAGATTGTTTTTGCTTTTTCACAAAAAATAATCTTATTCCATTTGAAAAAAAATCTAATTTGGAAATTATTAATCAACATTTACATATGGCGAAATTGAGTGAAATTATCATACTTTCTGATGACAGAATTATTGAATTATTGTTCACAAAAATTGATATTTACAATAAAAAATTAAATTATGAAATGATTTTAGAACTTATTCCGAGATTTCAAAATATAATTTTGGCAAAAGGCAAAATTATTGATTGTATCAAAAAAATTAGCTTTGCGGAAAATCGTCAACGCCAAATATTACCAGGGTTAGCTTATATTGCACCTGACACGAATTTCAAAGTTATGAAAGAGAATGTTAGATTTCCCATTTCAATAAGTGCGAAAAATAATTTTGAAGAAAATTCCAAAGAAGAAAAAAGATTTTCTGAAATGAATTCACTTTCAGAAGAATTATATTATCAGCATATTTTTTTGCAGCGAAATGAGAAAATAAAAAGACAAAAAATCAAGGTAGTTGAACAAAAAATTAAGAAAAAAAGAAAGAAAGTCGAAAGATTGAAACTTGAATTTAAGGATTCAATGAAAATTGAAAAATGGTTACATTTTGCTGAACTGTTAAAAGCAAATTTTTCCAAAATAAAATCTGGAGTGGCGGAAATAGAACTAAAAAATTATTATGAGAACGGATTTCCAACTGTGAAAATTCTTCTTGATAAAGAGAAAAATTCGCAAGAAAATATTGAGTATTATTTCAAAAAACACAGAAAATCAAAAGCTGGAAAGAAGAAAATTGCGAAACAAATAATTGTAACTCGCAAAGAGATTGAAGAGCTTGAAAAAGAGGTTTTTGAATTGGAAGAAAAAGAGATATTTTTGGAAAATAAAAGAGAAAAAAGACAGAAATTTAAAAAAATCTCAAAATACAAAAAAATTTTAATTGATTCAAGTTGGGAAATTTATATTGGCAGAACTGCAAAAGAGAACGACGAATTAACCACAAAATTGGCAAAAAATCACGATTGGTGGTTTCATACGCGAATTTTTCGAGGAACTCATATATTGCTTCGTAATTTGAATAAAAATGAACTTCCCGATAAGCTGAAACTCCTTTGTTGTCGACTTGCGGCTTATTATAGCAAAGCAAAAAAATCGTCTAATGTGCCGGTAGATTATACTCAAATTCGTTATGTGTGCAAACCGCGTAAAAGTGTTCCCGGATTTGTTACATACAAAAATCAGAAGACACTTTATGTGGAACCGCTTTCGATGCGTGATGCGGTAAAAACAATCAATAATTAAAAATTAGGAATTCTGAAGAGGTTTAGATGAAAGGAATTGTGTTAGTTAGTGGTGGAATGGATAGTTTAGTGGTGGCGGCAATAGCCAAAAATGAGTGTGATGAAATTTATTTTCTACACTTAAATTACGGACAGAAAACCGAAAAGCGAGAAATAGAAGCATTTCAAAAAATGAGAGATTTTTTTCAACCGCAAGACACTTTGATGGTAGATATTAGATATCTTAAACAAATTGGTGGGTCCAGCTTGACCGACGATAAACTTGAAATAAAAGATTTTGCTGAAAAAGAGGATGTGCCAAATTCTTATGTGCCTTTCCGAAATGCCCATTTAATAACGATTGCGACGAGTTGGGCGGAAGTTATCGGAGCAAGTAGAATTTATGTTGGTGCGGTAGAAGAAGATAGTTCTGGTTATCCAGATTGTCGTGAAACTTTTTACAAAGCACTCGAAAAGGCGATTGATCTCGGCACGAAAGATGAGACAAAAATAGGAATTTACACTCCGATAATTCATAAACGAAAAGCAGAAATTATTCAAATCGGGCAAAAATTGGGAGCACCGTTGCATTTTAGTTGGAGTTGCTATCGCAATAACAAAATTGCCTGCGGAACTTGTGATAGTTGTGTTCTGCGAATAAATGCGTTTAAAGAAGCAGGTTTGAAAGATCCAATTGAATACAAAATTGGAATTGATTGGAAAAAATGATACTCTTGTAAAATGATTAGAAATTAAACCGCTCCTTTTTGGGGCGGTTTTTTTATTTGCTAAAAAAATATTTGACAAATATCCAACCATTTATATTTTCGGGCATGAAATCAATAATAAAAAAATAAAATGTCTATAGGAGGACAAAATGAAAAAACAAAGTTTAGTTGTATGGTTTATGGTAACGATGATGTTGATGCTAATAAGCACAAGCTTGACAGCAATAATTTATGTTGATACAAACGCCAGTGGAAATGACGATGGCTCTTCGTGGGTAGATGCCTATGTGTACTTGCAAGATGCTTTTGATGAAGCCAATGCTAACGGAACTACGGATTATGAAATCCGCATAGCGCAGGGTGTTTATTATCCAGACTTGGATAATAATGGTGGACATACCGATAACAGTGATAGCGAATGTTTTAGGTTTAATTATGATAATATTGTTCTCTATGGTGGTTATCCTACTGGTGGCGGTACGCGCGACCCATAAACTTATCTAACCATACTTAGTGGCGATATCGATGGCAACGACACAAACGGCGATGGTAACAACATTGCAGAAGATTGGAATGATATAGTTGGGAGTAACAGTAATAATATTCTTTATGTAGACGGCGTGGTAAATGAAAGCATAACAGCTGCTACAATTATTGATGGTATAACTGTAACTGCAGGGCGTGGAGATGCCTATACTAAGGATGGCTGTGCAATGTATTTAATTGGCAATGCCAGTGGCAGAGAATGCAGTCCTACTTTGATTGATTGTAATTTTTTTGGAAATTGGGCAGATGACCGTAGTGCAATATATCTTTATTCAGAAAATGACGGTACTACAAACCCAACCTTTACGGGCTGCAATTTTTCTGGTAACAGGGCTGATGGATCTTATGGTGGTGGAGCTATTTCTGGTGGAAGAATGCAATCAGGTGATACTTCCAGTCCGACTTTTACAGACTGTATCTTTTCAGGAAATTATAGAAGTTATACAAGTTACGGTGGCGGAGCTGTTTGTTACATACCATATGAAGGTTCTCTAACAGAACAAACTTATACAAACTGTATCTTTTCTGGAAATAAGTCAGGGGATGATGGTGGTGCATTTTATTATTATACGCACACAGGTGGTGCATACCGCGGCTCATTAGATCTTATTAATTGTACTTTTACGGGAAACTATGCAACAGATAGAGGAGCAGTATTAAATATTACAGATTACACAACGCCTTCGATAGATGTAACATTTACAAACTGTATTCTTCAAAATAATGCATCTGGCGGAGGTACTGGCTATTATTATGTGTCGATTAGAACGCAACAAGAAAACCCAGATATTAGTTACACAAACATAGACCGTGGAAGTGGTGGATATTGGCCTACCTCTTGGAATGACGGTGGAAATAATATTGATTCAGATCCTTTTTTCGTAACTGAGGTTGATCCTACCACAGCACCAACTACCCTCGGTAACTTTCTTTTAGAAAGTTACTCTCCAAGCTTAGGAAGTGGTTTAGACCCAAATGGCTCTAATGGAGTGCCATATACGGATATTGTTGGTACTTCCAGACCTTATGGAAGTGGTACCGATATGGGAGCTTATGAACAATTTGATGACGGATCCGTTCCCGTAACCCTCACTAATTTCGCATCTGTAGTAGCAGGTGAATTTGTAAATATTTCTTGGACGGTAGAATCTGAATGTGGAATTAGCAAATACAATCTTTACCGTGGTGAAACAGCTGAAAATTTAATTTATAGCGTGAATGCGGAAAATCTTACCACAACTCATACTTACGAATATCAAGATTCTGAAATAGAAGTTGGAACTTACACATATTGGTTAGAATCAGTTGAAAATGATGGTTCATCTCAAATTTACGATCCTTGTTCAGTTGAAGTTTTTGAAGAAGAAGATGAAAACGAAGATATTCACGAAGAGATAGTAACCAAACTTATGGGCAATTATCCAAATCCATTCACAAATGAAACTACAATAAGTTTTTCTATTAATAACGCACAAAACGAACCAACGCAAATTGAGATTTACAACATCAAAGGTCAACAAGTTGACCAATTAGAAATTACGAATTACGAATCAGGAATTAATACAATTTCTTATTCGGCTGGTAAACTTTCATCTGGAATTTATCTCTACAAACTTGTGGTTGATAACAGAATCGTTGATACAAAAAAGATGATTTTGCTGAAATAAATATAGATTATTAAGCCAAAAACCGCTCCTTTTTGGAGCGGTTTTTTTGTTTCATCATTCATTTATTTCATATTATTTTGCTTTGCAAAGCCAATATTAAGTGCTCTTTATTGGATATTCTTTTCTCTACTTGACACAGGAACCCCCATTTAAATATTTTGTTCGCTCTCGATCATTAATAATTAATTTTCTAAGGAGAAAGCATGAAAACAGTTGCACCAAAAGCTGATATGATAAAGCGAGAATGGTTTGTAGTAGATGCTTCCGATCAAGTCCTAGGTCGGCTTTCTACAAGAATTGCTACCATATTAAGGGGAAAGCATAAACCATATTTTTCGCCACATTTAGATGTGGGAGATTATGTGGTGGTAATAAATGCTGAAAAAATTAGATTAACTGGCAATAAAGAATTGCAGAAAATCTATAAACGATATAGTGGTTATCCGGGTGGGCAAACTGAAATAACATTCAAGAGAATGATTCAGGAACATCCAGAAAGAATTATTGAGCATGCCGTAAGAGGAATGCTTCCTAAAAATATATTGGGAAGACAAATAATTCAAAAGTTAAAAGTATATGCAGGAGATGTTAACCCGCATATTGCACAACAACCAAAAGAATTGAAATTGGATAAATAGGGAGAATTTTAATGCAATATTTTGATGCTGTAGGAAGAAGAAAGAAATCAACAGCAAGAGTAAGATTAACCCCTGGTACTGGGAAAAGAATCGCCAATAAGCGTACAATGAAAGACTATCTCAGTCGCGAAACTCTTGAAATGCTTATTGAGGAACCACTTAACATGGTGGAACTTTCAGATAAAGTTGACATTAGTGCAAATGTGCATGGTGGCGGTCTATCAGGTCAAGCTGGAGCTATTCGTTTGGGTATTTGTCGTGCTCTTATTAAGTATGATGAAGAGTTGAGAGCACCACTCAAAAAGAAGGGTTTTCTTACCAGAGATTCAAGAATGGTCGAGCGTAAAAAACCGGGTCAGCCAAAAGCAAGAAAAAAATTCCAATTTTCAAAGCGTTAAACAACGTTTACAGAACTGGAAAATAAAAAAATCTATTTTAGATTATGCAAAACGGTGTTCGGAAATTTTCCGAATTATGATGCAGTTCTTCTAAAATAGAAAAAAATAACCGAAAAACAAGGAGAAAATTCATGTCAGTCGTTACTATGAAACAATTGTTAGAAACAGGAGCACATTTTGGCCATCAAACTTTTAAATGGAATCCCAAAATGGATAAGTATATTTTCATTAAAAGAAATGGAATTCATATTTTGGATCTCAAACAAACTGTTGATGCTGTGAACGAAGCTTATATGTTTGTCAAAAACATCGTGAGCAAAGGTGAAGCAGTATTGTTTGTAGGAACCAAAAAGCAAGCACAAACTTCAGTTTTAAATGCTGCTCAAAAAGCAGGTGCATTTTATGTAACAAATAGATGGTACGGCGGAATGCTTACAAATATGCAGACGATTCGCAAAAGCATCGCCAAAATTGATGATTACGAACGAATGGTGGAAGATGGCACAATTACCAGCTTTACAAAATTAGAAGCTACCAAAATGAAACGAGAATATGATAAAATACTAAGTGGTTTGGGTGGAATTCGCAAAATGGATACTTTGCCCGGTGCAGTATTTATTGTTGATGTTATCAAAGAAAAAATTGCTATGCACGAAGCTATAAAATTGGGAATTCCAATTGTAGCAATGGTAGATACAAATGCCGACCCCGATAATGTGGATTACGTTATTCCTGCAAATGATGATGCTATCCGCGCAATCGAGCTTATGAGCAATATTATTGCTCAAGCAATTATTGATGGTAAACAAGGATTTTTGGAAGGAGAAGATATTGTTCAGCCGGAACAAAAAGAAAAAACTGAAGAAAAAATTATAGAAGAAAAGACAAAAAAAGTTGAAAAAATCAAGAAAAAAGTTGAAAAGAAAATAGAGAAAACAGTAAAAGCTGACGCAAAAAAACCAGCAAAAAAAACTGTGAAAAAAGAAGAAAAAGAGACTGAAAAAAAAGTAGCGAAAGCAAAAAAAACAGAAACTGATTCTAATAAAAAAGAGACTAACTAATCAGATTCTAATATATTAGGAGAATTTAATATGGGTATTTCCGCAAAACTTGTGATGGAACTTAGAAGAAAAACCGGTGCTGGGATGATGGATTGTAAAAAAGCATTGATTGAAAAAAATGGAAATTTGGAAGATGCAGTTACCTATCTTCGAGAAAAAGGAATTAGTAAAGCAGCCAAAAAAGCTGACCGCATTACCAGTCAGGGATTGGTTTTTTCCGCTCTTTCCGAAAATAAAAAAGTGGGTGCAATAATCGAGCTGAACATTGAAACAGATTTTGCTGCAAAAAATGAAGATTTCAAAGATTTTGGACAACGATTGGCTGGAATAATCGTAAATAAAAACATAAAAAATCTGGATGATTTGAAAAACTATAAACTCGAAAATGGCGAAGTGGTAGAAGAGACTTTGAAAGCACTTATTGCCAAAATTGGCGAGAATATATCTATCAGAAGAATTGCACGAGTTGAAGCTCCCGGATTCGTTTCAATATATAATCATATGGGTGGAAAAATTGGTGTTTTGTTGGCAATTGATGGAGAATTAACTGCTGATAACGAAGTCAAAGCGAGTGATGTAGCAATGCACGAAGCGGCAATGGCTCCAGCATATTTTGATAAGAGCGATGTAACTCAAAAAGATATGGATAGCGAAAAATCTATTATGAGAAAACAACTTCTTGAGCAAGGCAAACCAGAAAAGATAATTGATAATATTCTAATCGGTAAGATGCGTAGATTTTATGAAGATAATTGCCTACTTCAACAAAAATTTGTGAAGGATGATAAGATAACAGTTGAACAATATTTGGGAAATATCAAACTTATTAGTGCCGAAAGATTCAAAGTTGGTGAAGGCATTGAAAAGAGAGATGAAGATTTTGCGGCTGAAGTAAAAGCTCAAATGGAAGGTTAGTAATCTCAAGGGTGTAAAATGAAAACTTTCAAATTAGAGAAAATTAACAGAGTTCTTTTTAAAATAAGCGGAGAAATTCTTGCCGGTAAAAAAGAATTTGGAATTGATATTGATTGTGTTAATAAAATTGCTAACGAAATTATTTCCGTGAAAAAACTTGGCTATAGTGTTGGAATCGTAGTTGGTGGAGGAAATTTTTTTCGTGGAATTTCGGAAGTTGGTGGCAAGCTCAAAAGAGTGGCGGCAGATAGCATTGGTATGTTAGCAACAATTCAAAATGCTTTGGTTTTAAGCGATGTTATTCAAAATAAAAATTATCTCACAGAAATATACTCCGCAATCCAAGTTGAGAAAATTGCAAAATTTTATACTCCAAATAGAGCTTTGACTTCTTTGAATGAAGGTAAGATTTGTCTCTTTTGTGCTGGAACAGGAAATCCATTTTTTACCACCGATACGGCTGCCGTTTTACGAGCTATCGAAATAGAAGCTGATATTGTTTGTAAGGGAACTAAAGTAGATGGAATTTTCACTGCAGATCCGATGAAGAATAAGAATGCGGAATTTATTCAAGATGCTACTTTTGATGAAGTTCTAAATAAAAAATTAAAAGTTATGGACTTGACTGCATTTTCTTTGGCACGAGAGAATAATATGCCAATCAAAGTTTTTAATATAAATAAAAGTGGCAATTTGCTAAATTCAATCACAAAAATCGAAACAGGTTCATTTATACATTCTTAAATTGTAGAGGAGAGTTTATGACAAAACTTGAAAAGAATATTGATGCAAAAATGAAAGATGCATTTGAATTGTTATTAAAAAAATATGGAAAAATCCGAACAGGCAGAGCAAATACATCATCTCTTGATGACATCAAAATAGATTATTACGGGCAACCAACTCTCATTAAACAACTTTCCAATGTCTCAGTTCCGGAACCGCGTCTCATCGTGATTCAACCTTGGGATAAACAGATTCTTCCATTAATTGAAAAAGCTATTTTGAGTTCCAATATTGGTGTCAATCCTGAAAACGATGGTAATGTTATTCGGCTTCCTTTCCAACCACTCACAGAAGAAACTCGCAAAGAGATTGTTAAAAAAATAAAAAATATGGCTGAAGAAGGAAAGATTGATATTAGAAATATTCGTCGCTTCGGTAACGATGAAGCCAAGAAGATGGAAAAAAAATCTGAAATTAGCGAAGATGATGAAAAAAAAATGCTCAAGGATATTCAAGAACTTACAGATAAATGGATTAAAAGCATTTCCGATGTTGCTAGCACCAAAGAAAAAGAAATTATGGAAGTGTAAATATGATTTATGTAATTACTTCTGAGTGTATGAGTTGCGGAGTGTGCGTTGAGGTTTGTCCTGTTTCAGCTATTGTCGAAGTAGAAGACCAATATATAATTACCAATTCTTGCGTTGATTGTGGAAAATGTCAGCAATCATGCCCAATAGATGCCATTCGAATTATTAAGAGAAAAGATTAGTAAAAATCAAATCTGCAAATTTATTCCACGCATATTTTTCTTTCTCTTTTTCAATATTTTGCAAAACTTTTTTTTGTTCTAATGAAAAATATTCTATTAATGCTTTAGAAAAATCTTTCTTTGAACAGCTTTCCGATACAATACCAGTTTTGTCGTGCATAACCAATTCTGGAAGTCCACCTATCGGTGTGGCAACAGCTCCCAAATTCATATTGTAAGCAATTTGTAGCACTCCACTTTGAGTTGCCTGTTTGTATGGCAGTGCCAACACATCAGCGGCTTTAAAGAAAAGTTCAATTTCATCATCTTTGACAAATCTATTCACAAAAATAACTTTTTTCTCCAAATCAAGTTTGGAAATTAAATTGTAATATTCATCAGAATTTCCGTAGACTTCGCCAACAATTAGCAATTTTGAGTTTGGATATTTTTCCAAAAATAGAGAAAATGCTTTTAGAAGAGTGTCCAATCCTTTATAAGGTTTAATATAACCAAAAAAGAGAATTACTTTTTCATCTGCAAAATTCAACTTTTCTTTGGCAGATTTTTTTGTAAATTTCTGTAAATTATAGCAATTGTAAGTTGGATGAAAACCAGCAATAATCTGTTTTTGAGGGAATAAAGCAGACGCATCTTCAAAAACTGAGTCTGAAAGTGTAACAATTTTATCTGCATTTTTGAGAGCATATTTTGTTAATCGATTAGCAAAAAGCCATTTTTCGTGAAAATCTATATTGTGTGTGATGTAAAAAATTTTGGTTTTGCCTTTCATCTTTCTCGAAATATATCCGAATGCTGGAGCAAAAAATGGTAACCAATAATTAATTATCAGAAGGTCTGGCCCCCATTTTTTAATTGATTTTATGGTAGCATTCCAAGTTGTTGGATTAAAAGGCACTAATTTTTCATCAATTTCAAAGTTGGAACTATTTTCACTGTGGTCAATTTGTTCTTTTCCGGGGAATAATATTTTTGGATATTGTTTTTTGAATGAGAAGAATTTTATTTCGTGATTTTGTTCAAATTCATTAGCCAGCAGTTTGCTGAATTGAGCAATTCCACCCCGAAATGGGTAAGCAGGTCCTAAAAAACCAATTTTCATTTTTTCAAGATACTATTTTTTTCTTTATCACTGATGACGACATTGCCGATAAATTCGTCCACTTCTGCGTTTGGAATCATTTCTACGATGCTATTAACAATTTCTAACATATTTGGAAAAGTGATGGGAAATTCAAAAATTGCATCTTTTCCATTTCGAAAATATATCAACTCAATCATTTTTCTTTTTCCGTCATTTAAAGCGATTTTCTTTATTAATGACCATTCAATTGCAGTGTTTTTTTTTCCGAGATATCTAAAAATTATTTTCTCTTTTTTGAAGACAATACTGTTCAAAGTAAAGATATTTTTGAGGATAGAATTCAAAGCAAGAAATAGAATTGCAAATGGAATAAATTGTTTAAATTTTGAAGAATCGGAATCGATTTTATTAAAGATTAACCAAATAGAATAGGCTATTACCAGCATTGCCAAAATAATTGTAACCCATCTCATCCATTGTTTGAATTTGTATGACCTTGGAAATCCTTTGCGTTTGTTGATATCAATCAAATTACTAACATCATTCATTTTTTCACCTTAATACTCATTTTTGTGTGAACATTTGGTGGATTCAATTTCTTCCAAAACATATTCGGGCGTGCTAAAAGATTCAAAAATATCCATATCCAAACCTTCACCATGAAAATCGGAACCACCAGTTCTAATTAGATTATTCATCAAAGCCATCTCGTTGTAATGGTAGATTAGGTCATCGTTGCATTTGGCATAAAAAACCTCCATTCCATCAATTCCCAACTGAATAATTTTGTAGATAAGTTTGTCATTTCGCAAAGAGTAGGGGTGAGCGAGTACGCTGATTCCGCCCGCATTTCTGATGATTTTGATAACCTCTTTCACTGGAACTGAATATTTAGGAACAAAAGCAAAACATTTATCGCCCAAATATTTATCAAAAGCTTCAAATTTATCTTTGCAAAAACCACTGTCAACCAAAGCTCTGCTAATATGAGGTCTTCCCAAATAATTGTTTTCTCCGGCAGTTTTCATGATTTCATCAAAATCTAATTCAATCCCATTTTCAGATAATTTTTCCACAATTTTTTGAGCCCGATTGAAGCGGCTATCATAAATTAATTGTAAAAGGTTGTTCAATTCTTCGTTATCAATATCAATATTATAAGCAAGAATGTGAACTTCTCTGTCCTCCAATTGGCTACTGATTTCTACGCCGGGAATTAATTTGATATTTAATTCTTTGGCGTATTCAACCGCACTTCGATATCCATCCAAATTGTCGTGATCGGTTATGGAAATTACATCTAAATTAAATATTTTCGCCAAATTCAAAACCTGATGCGGTGAATATAGTCCATCAGAATAATTGGTATGAACGTGCAAATCTATCTTTTTCATTTTTATCCTTTTACGTCCTTTATTTTGATTTTTTTTGAATGTTTATTTGTCAATGTAATTATACATCTCTAAAAATTGTCTGATTTCGATTTGGTCCCACCGAAATAATAGTAATTTTTTTTCCGAGTAAATTTTCCACTTTTTTCACATAATTTTTTGCATTTTTTGGAAGTTTTTCATATTCAGTAATTTTCGTAATATCTTCTTTCCAACCCGGAAGTTCAATATATTGTGGAACGATTTTTTTTAGCTGTTCCGAGTTGTAGGGAAATTCTTTGGTGATTTTCCCATCAAGTTTATAGGCTGTGCAAATTTTGAGTTTTTCAAATCCAGAAAAGACATCCAATAGCGTTAGCGAAATTTCATCAATATCGTTTATCATTGCCGTAAAATTGCCAGCCACAGCATCGAACCAACCACACCTTCGGGGGCGTCCGGTAGTGGCTCCATATTCATTTCCCTGCTCTCTTATTTTTTTACCAATTTCATCAAAAAGTTCAGTCGGAAATGGACCCTCTCCGACACGAGTGTAATAACTTTTAAAAACGCCAACGGTTTTATCAATTTTTTTGGAAAATCCAGAACCTACAGAAATACCGCCACTCATTGTGTGCGAAGAAGTTACAAATGGATATGTTCCAAAATATACATCAAGAAGAGTTCCTTGAGCACCTTCAAAAAGGATGGTCTTATCTTTTGTATTATTTAGAAAATAGGGGATTTGTCTTTGGAAATTTCGCATTTTAACAGCAATTTGTAGCAGATTTGATTTGATTTTTTCCAGTCTATCTAAAGAAAATTTGTGTGAAATCAGAATATTCTGCAAACGATTAGATAAAAAATCCTCATCAAAAAGATCGCCAAAGCGAATTCCAATTCTGGCAACCGCATCAGCATAGCTTGGTCCGATTCCTCTTTTTGTTGTTCCAATTTTTGTCTGCTTGTTATCTTTTTCGTTTTTTCCATCCAATTCTTTGTGGATTGGCAAAACGATTTGAGCACGCGGATCAATGAAAAATCTATTCTCAAAAGAGATTCCTTGAGTTTCCAATTTTTCAATTTCGTCCATCAAAGCAAATGGATCAATCACAACCCCGCTTCCTAAGACACAAATTTTTTCTGGATACAAAATTCCAGATGGAACTAAATGGAAAACATATTTTTTATTGTTAATTACAATTGTGTGACCAGCATTATTTCCACCCTGAAATCGAACAATTATATCGGCATTTATAGCTAAAACATCAACGATTTTTGCTTTTGCTTCATCACCCCAAGCACATCCCAACACAGCTTTTGATTGCATTTTTCCTCTCAAAAATTTAATTTAAAAAGACTTTTATAATTTTGTTGGTTACTGTGTCAATAATTGAATTTGGAAAAATTTATTGACTCAATAATGGGGTGTAACATTAATGTTTTTCTTGGGAAAGATAAATGTTGAAAAGGTGTAAAATGAATAATTTTAAAGAATATAAAAGCAAAAATGGAAATCTAAAAATTGAAATTTCACAAGATAAACTTTCAGCATATCTCACGATTTTAGAAAGCGATAGTTTTATCGATGAAAATGAGATTGTAGAATTTATTGACAATCTCGGCATCAAAGCAGGTTTGGAAAATGCAATTACCGAAAATAAAGAAAAAACAAAAAATATTGGAGAACGATTTCTCATTGCAAAGTGTGAAACAGCTAACAACTCTTCCAAAATCAACTATTTTTTTGAGCCCGAAAATTGTATTGTTGTTGAGGATAAATTAGATTTAGCAAATGTTAACAATTTTGAAAGTTTTATCAAAAATCAAGAATTGGCTATTTTGGACAAAAATGATAAAAAGGGTGTTGATAAAAATATTTTTGGAGAAAAAATCCAAAATTCGAATAAAATAAATTCGAACAATTTTCTTGGTGAAAATGTCTATTTTTCGAGCGAAAATAATTCCATAAAAGCGAAAAAAACTGGATATGTTTATCTGAATAAAGAGGGTAAATTAAATATAAAAAATGATATTTATATCAAAAAAAATATTAGTAAAAAACATTTGAAACTTTTCGGGAATATTACGATAAATGGTGTTGTGAATGACAGTCATTTAGAAGTTATTGGCAAACTTGTGGTTAATGAAAAAATCCAAGATTGTTCTGGTAAAGGAATTATAGTAGATGGCGATGTAGAGGTAGCTCACGCTGAAAAAAGTAAAATTATTTCAAGTGGGAAAATGACGATTTATGGGACATTGGAAAATTGTATAACTCAAGTTGACGGGGAAATAGTTGGTTCAAAAAAATCGACAGTTTGTGGTGGATTATTGCAAAGTGGAGAATCAATAAAATTGGCAAATGTTGGTAATTCTTTTCCGAAATTAACGGAATTGGAAATCACCTATTCACCTTTCAAAAAATTGCAATTGCATAATTTATCAAAAGAACTAAATTACAATAAATTTACAACTTTAAAAAAAGAATTCAGAAATAATTTTGATATTTTTCTCAATAAAAATATCGAGGAATTTCAAATTAGAGTGGAAAATATTATCCACAAAAATTCTTTTTTTAGAATTCTAAACCACTCCCAAATCGTGATGCAGAAAATACATAATTCTCAATTATCAGTGAAAGATGGAAAATTAGAAATTAATGCTATTGACAGAATTTAGCTTCTCTAATTTTTTGCTCCAAAAGTGAGAGGAATAATATTGTGGTATTTTATTTGGATAAAGTAATTATTAAAAGTAGAAATGAAATAAAATGATTTAAAAAGCATTTGCCTTATCGGTAAATGCTTTTTTTATTGCAAACTTGGAGAAAATTGATGAACAAAGAATTAGAAATTTTAGTGGAAATGCAGAAACTTGATGATGTGATTACTCAAAAAGATAGCTTGGTGAAATCACTTCCCAAAGAGCTGAATGGCTTAAAAAACGATGTGAAAAATGCTGAAGAAGCTCTAAATAATTTAAAAGAAAAACTCAAAGAAAACAAGAGCACTCAGAAAGCAAAAGAATTGGAAATACAAGTTAATAAAGATAAAATGAATAAATATAAAGAGCAATTGCTTTTGATTAAGACGAATAAAGAGTATAAAGCTCTCAATAGTGAAGTTAATCATTTGGCCAAGAAAAATTCCGGAATAGATGACGAAAATATTGCATTAATGGAAGAGGAAATAGAACTTCAGAATATATTAGCTGAGAACAAAAAAATCTATGAAAAAGCCGATAAAGAATTAAAAGAAAATGAAGATAGATTAGAAAAAAAAATAAAAAGTGTAAAACAAGATAGCGAAAATTTGCGAATTGAAAGAAATAAATTGGCAGAAAACTTGCCGTTGAGAATTATAAAACGCTATGCTGCTTTAATCAAAACTAAAAATAGAAAAGCAGTTGTTAAAAAAGATGGCAATTCTTGTAGCGGTTGCGGGTATCATCTTCGTCCCCAACTTGTTATCGAAATTGAAGAAGGGAAAAAGATTCTAAATTGTGAAAATTGTGGTAGAATCTTAGTAAATAAATAATTTGTCAAAGAAGATTAAATGTCAGCTCTGCACTTATTTTGAAAGAATTTTCATACAAACTTTCAAAGCAAGTGCAGAGAGGAAAGTCCGAACACCACAGGGTAGGATACTTCCTAACGGGAAGTCTTGGTGACAAGAAGCTAGCTCCACAGAAACAAACTACCCTGCACTTATTCTGGAAGAATTCTAAATGTAATCTTTCAAAGTAAGTGCAGGGAAAAGGTGAAATGGTAGTGTAAGAGACTACCAGATTTTGATGCGAATCAAAATGCTCGGAAAGCCTTATCTGGTGCAATGCCAAATAGGAAAGTTTGAGCCGACCCGGCTCTATAGCTTTCGGGTGGGCAGCTAAAGCCGATCTTTTTTTGGAACTCTTTGCGAGTGCAGTGATGCTCGGCGTAGATAAATTGACATTGTTTTGCCTTTTTAAGGCAATTCACAGAATTCGGCTTATTATCTTCTTTGACAATTTTTGGAAATATAGGTAAAAAAATGCAGAAAAGATGGTTGATATCAGATAATTTAACAGAAGAACAATTAGTTCAACGAAATTTGATTGTTGATAAAATCAAATGTCCGGAAATGATTGCCGAAATGCTTGTTTGCAAAAATATAATTGATATCGATGAGATTAATAATTTTTTCAATCCTTCCCTAAAAAATTCCCACGATCCTTTTCTCTTCAAGGATATGGAAAAAGCTGTTCTGCGTATTGTGAAAGCAATCGAGAACAAAGAAAAAATAGTCATTTACGGTGATTATGATGTTGATGGAACCACCTCCACATCTCTCCTTTATCTTGGCTTAAAAAAGATAGATGCATTTGTAAATTATCATATTCCACACCGCATGATTGATGGTTACGGGCTCTCCTCAACAGCGGTTAAACAACTGAATCAACAAGAAGCAAAACTCATTATCACAGTGGATTGTGGAATAAATGCAATTGCAGAAATTGATGAATTAAATTCAAATGGAATTGACATTATTATTACAGATCATCACAATCCTAAGAAAATCTTGCCGAAAGCTCTGGCAATTATCAATCCAAAAACTGTTGATTGCGAATATCCGTATAAAATGCTGGCAGGAGTTGGAGTTGCCTATAAACTTTTGGTAGCGGTTTATATTCAGCTTGGGATTGCGACTGATGAATTAATCGGAAAATATTGCGATTTGGTAGCTCTTGGAACAATTGCCGACATCGTTCCGCTTACTGGTGAGAATAGAATTTTTGCCCACATCGGATTGAAGCATCTTATTGATAATCAAAATGTTGGGATTACAGCTCTTACCAAAATTGCTGGTCTTTCACAAAAAGAATTAAATTCTAGTGATATCGTTTTTGGAATTGCTCCACGCATAAACGCAGCCGGTAGAATGGGTAGCGCAAAGCGAGCGGTAGAATTGATGATTTCCAATAATGAATTTGAAAGCTCAGAACTTGCTCAGATAATCGAACGAGAAAATTCTCTTAGACAGCAAATCGACCACGAAACTTTTGAAGAAGCTTGTGATATCATTGAAAAAAAATATAAAAATTTAACTGAAACTTCAATTATCGTCATCTCATCTGATGCTTGGCATCAAGGCGTAATTGGGATTGTAGCCTCTAAAATTGTAGAAAAATATTATCGCCCCACAATTATGATTTCTTTCAAAGATGGCGTTGGTAGCGGCTCTGGAAGAAGTATTTCTGGATTTAATCTTTTTGATGCACTCTCCTCGGTGGAAGAATATCTTGAAACTTTTGGTGGACATAAATATGCTGCTGGACTCTCTATTTTGGTGGAATATATTGACCTCGTTGAAAATAAATTGAGCAAATATGTTAAAAAGAATATTACTCAAGAACAGCTAATCCCACCTTTGAGAATAGATACTGAACTTGAACTCTACGAAATTAATGATAATTTGATGAATTGGTTAGAAAAATTTGCTCCTTTTGGACCCGGAAATATGCGACCTACTTTTTTTTCCAAAGAAGTTGTGATTGTAGGATTTCCATACAATGTAGGACAAAATCACTTGAAATTAAAAGTTATCAAAGATGGTTGTTCCCTCGATCTTATTGGTTTTAATTTGGGAGATTATCTCTCATTACTAAAAAAAGGATCAATAATTGATATTGCCTATTCTCTTGATTTGAATACTTGGCAAGGAAGAACCACAATTCAAGGAAGATTGAAAGATCTCCGCTTGCGAGAACAAAATGAGAAGTAGTAAAATCATTGTTTTAGCGATTATTTTGCTCTTAACAGCTTGCGTAACTTTTGACGAAAAAGAACATTATCATCCCAAAAAATTACTTCCAATCCAAAAAATTCAATTGCATTTTAATCCCGAAAAAGCGGTTTATTCTGCCACAACTAACACGACATTTATAAAAAACGGACAAAATATTCATATTTTTAAGAACGGTAAAAAACTCAATATTATCGGTGGTTTGGGATTTGATAACAGTCAATTTAACAATTTATCTGACATTTGTATTGCACCGAATGGAAATCTTTACACTTTGGATAGCTTTGATAAGAAAATTAAAAAATTCGATGAAAAAGGGAAATTTATCACTTTACTCAATTTAAATGATTTTAGTCAACCCACTTTATTTGACGTTTCTACAAACGGAGATTTTTATATTTATGATGCGGATCGCAACGAAATATCGATTTTCGATTCTTTTAATCAAACTCATACTTTTGGAAAATTCCAAATTAGAAAACCATCTAAATTAGGCGTTACTCAAAATTTTATTATTTTGTATTCCGAAAAATTTAATGAGACAATTATTTTTAATAAACTCGGTCAATTTATAGAAAAAGTTTCAGGAAATTTGCAAATGATTTATTCACAAAAATATTTTTTAAAAAAGTATTTTATTCATTCTCAAAAAAATGAAGAAAAACTCGGTGTTTCGCATCAAGAGTGGAAAGATTTTATTTTGAAAGATAATATTGCTATTCAAATTTCAAGTAATAAGGTGAACATTTCCAGAATAATTTTCCAAAAATAATTCTAATATTATGAAAAAAATAATTTATTATTTCAAAAGAAAATCATTCTTATTTCTTCCATTTCTGGCAGGATTTTTGTTGGCATTCAGCAGGTTACCACTAAACTCAGGATTTTTGGTATTTTTTGGTTTGATACCACTATTTTTGTTGTTTGAAAAAAAACTAAAATTTAAGAAAATTATTTTCTCAGGACTAATTTTTGGAGGAACTTACACCGTTACAGCTCTGCATTGGATTAGCCTCGTAACAGTTCCCGGATTTTTGGGAACAATTTTTCTTTTCGGTTTTTATTTTACAATTTTATTTTTTCTCATCTCTCATTTTTGGCATAAATATCCTCGTCTAAAATATGTTAATTTTATTGTTTTTTGGGGTACTTTTGAATTTTTGCAAAATTTTGGTGAATTTCGTTTTCCTTGGTTCAATCTTGGATATTCATTGGCGGAATATTTTCCGTTTATCCAACTTGCGGAAATTGGCGGAGTTTATCTCATTCTCATTTTTATTATTTTAACAAATATTTTTATTTTTGAGTTGAAAAATAATGTCAAAAAAAATATTATCTTTCTAATTATTCTGATTTTGGGGTGGAGTGTTTTTGGGGTAATTCGTCTAAAAACATTAAAATTAGAAAGCACAAATACGAAAATTTCATTGGTGCAAGTTAGCATTTTACAAAATAAAAAATGGGAAAATTCCAATTTACAACCAACCATCGAACTTTACGAAGAATACACTCATAAAGCCATTCTTGAAAATCCTGACCTCATTATTTGGCCGGAATCTGCCCTACCAGTTTACACATTAAAACAAATAAAATATCGGAATTTTGTGAAAAATTTAGCTACAAAAAATAACACAGATATTTTTTTGGGAATGCCACACTATAAATATGTCGGAGAAGGGCATCAGAATAAATACAAATACTATAATGTTGCTACAAGATTTGGGAAAAATGGCAAAATTGATTCACTCTATTGCAAGAATATTTTGGTTCCTTTTGGCGAAAGAATTCCATTTTTGAAGTATTTTCCATTTTTATGGAATGTTCATTTGGGTCAGGCAAATTGGGAATATGGCACTGAACAAAAATTTTATATCGTTAATGGTTATCGCTATTCACCTTTAATTTGCTTTGAAATTGCTTTTGCAAAATTGACTAGAAATATGGTAATTGAAGGAGTAGATTTTATTGTTAATATCACAAATGATGCTTGGTTTTATCGTTCTGCTGGAACTTATCAGCACGCGATGATGACAAAATTTCGTGCTATTGAAACCAGAAAGCAAATATTTCGAGCAGCTAATACTGGATACTCTTTGATAATAGCTCCAACCGGTGAGATTTTGCAAAAATCAAAACTATTTGAAAAAATAATTTTAACCGATGAGCTTCAAATTTGTAAAAGTAAATCAATTTATGCTCATCATCTATTTTGGTTTCCTTATATTTTTTTGTTAGGCGTAATACTGCTGTTTTTAGCTGAAATTGTTATGAAAATTAATAAAATATTTAAAAAGATACTTTGACAATAAATGAATAATTAAATTTCTTCATTAAAGATTTTAAGAGTTAAAATAAATTGGTTGAATTAAGAAATTATGAACAGAATTTTAAAGATAGATAGTTACGAATCTGCAAAGAGAGAATTGGCGAAAATCAATGTCTCTTCTCAGGGAATATTGGCAATGGCTCCCAAAGCAATTGGCAAAATGATAAAATTGACAAATGTTCATCTCGGCGCCGCAAATATATTAAAACAAGAGATGTTATCACTCGGGGCAGATGCCGCAGTTGCTCGTGGCGTAGTGAATGGAATGGAAAAAATTAGTGATTTGATTTTATTGGGAAATGCTGATAAATATAAGAAACTTATCAAAAAATTGGATAACCAAACGATTTTTGGACTCCCCAAAATTCAAAATGATTTGCGAAGATTTGTGAAGCAAATATTGAATCAAAATCAGAAATTTATAAATTGCAATGGAAATGAAATTTATTTTGATTCTACCAAAATTGTCGGAATATTAAACGTAACTCCCGATAGTTTTTCTGATGGAAACGATTTTTGGGAAATTGATAAAGCAATCGAGCAAGCAAAGTTGATGGCAAAATATGGTGCAAACATCATCGATATTGGCGGAGAATCAACTCGACCAGGAGCAGGAAAAATTGATGTAAATACAGAATTGAAGAGAGTAATTCCACTAATCAAAATTCTCAGCAAAGAGATTGAAATTCCCATTTCCATTGATACATACAAAGCAGAAGTTGCAGAAAAAGCTATCGTAGCGGGTGCATCTATTTTGAATGATATTTCCGCATTACGATTTGATAAAAAAATGATTAATGTTTTAAAAGAAAATAGACAAATTCCTGTGATTCTGATGCACATGCAGGGCACTCCAAAAAATATGCAGAAAAATCCGCATTACGAAGATGTGATTGAAGAATTACTAAGTTTTTTTCAAGAAAGGATAAATTTCTGTGAGCAAAATGGGGTAGAAAAAGAGAGAATAATCATCGATCCCGGTATCGGTTTTGGAAAGAGGCAGATTGATAATTTGGAGATTATCAGCAGAATTTCAGAGTTTAAATGTCTTGATGTTCCAGTTTTATTAGGAACATCTCGCAAAAGTTTTATTGACAAAATTTATAAATCTGAACCAAAGAATAGATTAGAAGGAACTCTTGCAACTTCTGTCATCGCTTTCCAAAATAAAATTGAACTGATTAGAGTTCACGATGTCATCGAGCATCAAAAATTTCTGAAAACTTTGCAGGCAATAGAGGAATTAAAATGAATATTTTTATACCAAGATTTACCGATCTCATCGACATTCTAATAGTTGCAATTATTTTATATCGATTGTATATTTTAATCAAAAAAATGGGTGGTTATCAAATTTTGATTGGGGCAGTATTTGTCTTTGTCGTCTATATTTTAGCCAATATTTTCCATTTGAATATGGTTATCTCTTTTCTGAATGTTTTCAAAGATTATTGGGTAATTTTGTTTATTATACTTTTTCAACAAGAAATTAGAAATCTTTTCTCAAAATTAGCTCATAATCAAAGTTTACAATCAATTTTCTCTAATCGAAAAGTGTCTGTTTTATCACCACTTCTCAACGCAATTTCCATTATGTCATTTCGGAAAATAGGAGCTTTAATCGTAATTGAAAATAATCAAAACTTGAATGAATACATTAGAAGTGGCGAAATTATCGATTCTAAAATTTCAGTTAAACTTATTTTGACGATTTTTAACAACAAAACCATTCTTCATGATGGAGCTTTGATTGTGAGAAATGATAGAATTTATGCTGTCAAAGTAGTTCTTCCGCTATCGGAAAATATTGAATATACCCAAAAATTTGGAACCAGACATTTAGCGGCAATTGGTATTTCGGAAAAGACAGATGCTTTTGTAATCGTAGTTTCAGAGGAAACGAGAGAAATATCTGTTGTGAAAAACGGCAAGATTACTACCGATATTAAAATTGATGAACTCTCTCAACGAATCAAAGATGAAACAACAAAATAGTCGTCCTTTTTTGATTGCTATCACCGGCGGAATTGCTTCCGGGAAAACTTTGGTTGCAAACTGGTTTAAGGAAAAAGATTTTGTGGTGATTTTTTCTGACAAACTTGGACATCAAATTTTGAAGCAACAAAAAATAATAAAACAATTGATAGAAAAATTTGGAAATGAAATCCTAAAAAATGATAAAATCGATAGAAAAAAATTAGCAAAAATAGTCTTTGAAAATACAGAAAATTTAAGTTTTCTGAATAAGTTAGTTCATCCCAAAATAAGAAAATTAATGCAACAAAAAATAGACAATTCAAACGCAGAATTCTTAATTATAGAAATACCACTTCTTTATGAAAATGATTTGTATGACTGCTTTGACCTTTGTGTAAATATTTCCACAACCAAAGATATTCAAATTAAAAGATTAGAAAAAAGAGACGGTATAAATTCCACCGAAGCGATTAAAAAAATATCTGTCCAATTGCCAAATCGAATTAGAGCAGAAAGAAGCGACTTGAATTTTTACAATAATTTAACACTTGACAGATTGTATGTCCAATTATCAAAATTTTTGGAGTATCTGAATAAATTTGAGAAGAAAAAAATAAAGAGGTTAGTTGAGAAAAAATGAAGAAATTTATGATAATAGTTTTCTTGATAATTTTGGTATTCACATTAAGTGCAGAAATCATTCACGATGTTTTCAAATCAGTGATGCTTTCACCATCATTTTCGATGCCGAAAAACATCTTTATCAATCACTCGGTTTCGTTTATGAGCGGAATATCCTCCGATAATCAATCTTTCTATCAATCGGTTTATACAAATCATATTAATTATAGATTGAGTCCAAAATTAGAACTTAAATTAGATTTGAATTTTGTGAATTTTGGTTCTGCTTCTTTTGAAAATTATCAATTTGATAGCAACGATGATAATCAAACAAAAATACTGCCCAATTTTCAGCTCAATTATCAACCGACAAAAAACATGAAGATTCAAATAGAGTTTAATAAATATTCAAATTATACTAATAGAAATTGGGGATATTGATAAAAATAATTAACTTTTAATCAATTGCCAGCTATCAAATTCCTCGTCAATGACAAGCAATTTTCCAGTCAATTTTTCTCTCAATTCGTTGTTGTGGATATCATCAAGCGTAATGTTTTCATGATTAAAGATGTTACAGCTAACTGCCACAATTTCATTGTTTTGCAAATTTATTTGAGCGACAATATCTTGTGCTGTTAAAAGTCCGGCAACCGTTACAGAATTCCCAAAAAATTTATTTTCAATTGCTTTGACGCGAGTTTTATTTGGGAAAATACTATTGACTTCATCCGAAATTTGTTTCAAATATTTTTCTGCTAATGTGCCGGTTACAAAAACGATATTCTCGTCTAAATTAGAGATGTCTGCGATGAAATCATCTTTATTTATCTTCCAATTTTCCAACATCAAGCGAATCATACCAATTCCGTTTTCCAATTGCGGATAACTATCGTAAAAATCTTCTGGCGGAATGGGTGTATTTGCCAAAAGATAAATTTCATCTGAACAGTATGTTTTTGGATATTGTTGCGTTAATTCAAGAATTTTACAGGCTTGTTTTTTATCGACAGATTGCACATTATTGAGTGATTTTCTGAATTTAGTCAAACCAACTGGCACAATTCCTACTGAAAGTGTATTCAGATTTTTTGAAGTGAGATTTTTCAGAGAATTTTGCAATTCATCTCCATCATTCCAATCTGGAATTATTACAATCTGCGTATGAAATTTAATGTTGTTTTTAGACAAAATTTGCAGTTTCTCCAAAATGTTAAAATTGTGTTTGTAACGCATCATTTTTTTGTGCAAAATAGAATTTGTAGTTTGAACTGAGATGTAAAGCGGGCTTAATTTTTGCTCTATAATTTTTTGAAAATCCATATCGGTCAAATTTGTTAGCGTGATAAAATTTCCGAAAGTGAAAGAAAGTCGATAATCATCATCTTTGATGTAGAGGGATTTTCTCAATCCACTTTTCATCTGATCTATAAAACAAAAAATGCAATTGTTAATGCAAAATCGACATTGATGTTCAGAAAGTTCAATTCCGAGAGGGATTTCCCAATCTTGTTTGATTACAATTTTTTTATTAGTTCCATTTTTGGTTAGATATTCAATTTTCAGAAACTTATCTGCACTATGAAATTGGAGGTCAAGATAGTCATTTATCGGTTTATCATTAATACAAATTAGCAACTCTCCCGATTTTAAATTTGCTTTTTCTGCAAGACTGCCAGTACTAATATTTGAGATTTTTAATGGCATATTTTCAATGATTATTCTGTGCTAATAAATGCCGAGAATATTTTCATAGAAGGAATTTCTTTAATAATTCTATTCAAAGCGGAGGTGATTGGCACAGCTACAATCATACCAACCGGACCCCAAATCCAATACCACAAAATTAGAGAAATCAGAACAAATAATGGTGATAGTTTTAAATCAGTTCCCATAATTCTTGGTTCCACAATATTTCCCATTATCATTTGAGTGGCTATCAAAATTGGAGAGATTGCAAATAGTTGCCAGCTGATTCCGTATTGGATGAAACAGATGAGAATGGGGAAAGCGGAAGCAACGACTGAACCGAGATTTGGAATATAATTGAGTATGAAAATTAATAGACCAGAGATTATTACAAAATCAATTCCAAAAAGAGCTATAAAAATGATGCTAATGAGAGCTGTGATTGCACTTATCAAAGTTTTATTCACAATATATGTTTTTACTTCTTTTTCGATTTTCGATAAAACTGTGCGAGTGTGAATAACATTATCTTCGGTAATGACAGCAGAAACTCTTCGGGATATTTTATTTCTTTCTAAAACGATGAAAATCATAAAAACAACAGTGAGCAACAGCTTGATTAAGAAGTCGATAAAAGTTCCCATTGTGCCGGAAATTATTTTTGAAAGTGAAATTTTTTCAGCCATTTGTAGCCAATTTACTCTATTATTTAAATAATTAGTTACATCTTCCATTGGAATTCCAGATTTGGTTACAACATTTTTAATCATATTGGTTATTTGTGTTTCATATCTGGGAAAATCGGTAACAAATGAAGATGTGCTCGTGTAAATAATCGTTCCAATAATCGTGAAGGTGAATAAAATGATAGTAACTATTATTAGAATATTAATTACGGTTGGAATTTGTTTTTTGTGTAAGAATCTATTTAATGGATGAAATAAAAATGAGAGAAAAACTGCAAAAGTTAGCGGTAAAAAAATAGTTTTTAATTCTCTCAAAATATAGACTATAATTGCAATTGCAATTATTCCCAGAAAAAATGAGATGAAATTGTAGCCTTTATTTTTTGGTGTTTCGTTATTTGTCATATTACTTTCCTAATTTTTTTAATCTTTTCAACCTGTCTTGTTCGTTTGTCATCAACCACAAATCTTGCGAAAGAATAGTATAAGCTAAATCGAAGTATTTTTTTGACAGAATATTTTCATTATTACTCAAATACAATTCTGCCAATTCTTCAAAAACATAACCATCTTTTGGAAGTTTTTTTTCTTCAATTTCAACTTTTAATGCCAATTGAATTTCCAAAGCTTTCTCAATTTTCCCCATACTTCTATATGTTCTTCCGATTGTCCATTTGGCAATGCGTGCTCCTCGTTCATCGTTAATAGATTTTCTCCAATCCAGTCCTTTTTGAAAATAAATTAGAGCTTCTTCGAATTTGTTTTTGTCATGATAAGACCAACCGATATTGTTGTAAAGCGTACCTAACCAGCCTTTGCATCTTTGATCTTCACTTATCTCAGCAATTTTCAAAGCTTTCAAACTCCATTCTATTTGTTTATCGATTGGTTCCACAATACCCATCATGTGAGCTGCATCTAAAGCATAAAAATCCAAATTATTTTTTTTCCCGAATTGATATGCTTCCAAGAAAATAGATTTCGCTTTTTCTTTTTCTGCAGAGGAATAAAAAAGTCGTCCTTTTTCAAGTAAATATCTGATATTCGCAGTTTTTATATTTTCTGTTAACAACATTTTTGCAACTTCTAAAGTCTTTTCGGCTTCCTCAAATTTTCTTTGTAAACCTTGTGTGCGAGCAATTTGTGTGAGAAGCTCAGCGTGATATTCTACATCGTAAGAAGTTTCTGAATTGTTCTGTAAAGTTAATAAAATTTCTTTAAATACGATTTCGGTGGAATCGGGGTGCTGGTAATTCCACATTGCATCAAAATTGGGAAGCGGATTAACTCCCGACTTATTATTTTTTGACCCACAACTCGTTAGTAACAAAGCAATTAACAAAAGTGATAACATTGAAAGTTTTCGCATACATTCCTCCAAAAATAATTTTGAATAGAAAGTTTTTTCCTATTGAATTTTGGCAAGTAAAAAAATGAGTTAATGTTAAAATTAATAATTTTTAGTCCGATTAATTCGCAACAATTATTGACACTGAAAGTAACAAAAAAAAAATGTCAAAATCAAAAAAGAAAAAAATGGAGGATGTTATGTTTAGAAAAATTTGGTTAGTTATAGTGATATTAATAATGGTAACGATTGGACTTTTTGCAGAAAAATCTTTGGAAAGATTGGCAAATGAATTGGGAGTTGATGGTGAAACAAAATACAATAACAAAGAATATTTAGATGCTGGAATAGCTTTTGAAAATGCCATTTCTAAACTAAAAGAGGCTACAGAAAAAGAGGAAATACCTTTGGATAGCGAAAAAATTAATCGTTGGTATAAATTAGCATTTAATAGTTATTTTGGTGCAAAAGATTTTGAAAATGCTCTTCGTATTCAGAATATGAGAATCGAAAAAGACCCAAGTAATTACGAGCTTGTAAATTATAAATTCATTATTTTAAAAAAATATCTGAAACAGCCACAAACAGCGATTGATGTTTTGGAGAAATTTAATGCTCAAAAAGGGAGCTATAAAGTAGAGAAAAAAATTGCTTCAACATATTTGAAAATTAAAGATTATGAAAATGCGTTATTGTGGTATAGAAAAGCTTATGTGCGGAAACAAAGCTCAAGTGTGATAAAAAATATTGCCGTAATTTTAAATCAATATCTTGGCAGAAATAAAGAGGCTGTGAAAGCTTATGAAGATTTTATTATGACAAATCCAAAAGAAGCAGAATTAGTAAAAACTTATAAAAATATTGGTAAACTTTACGAAGATATGAAAAATTTTACCAAAGCAATTGAATATTATGAAAAATCAAATGAGCTATCTTATGATAATGATATTACTCTTTTACTGATTACAAAATATTTTGATAGAGAAAATTATGCGAGTGCACTTGAGAAAATTGAGTTGTTGCTTAAAAATAAACCCGGAAATAATGACGCAACTTATTATAGAGCTTTAATCAAATACAAACAGGGAAATAAAATTGAGTCAAAAGAAGATTTTCAAAAACTCTTAGATACTAAATATAAAAAGGAAGCAACAGGTTACATTGAAAGCATCGAGTCTGGTGAATAAAATTTGGAGAAATTATGAGAAAATATATTATTGCTGGAAACTGGAAAATGAACAAAACATTTTCCGAAACGGAAGAATTTTTTGATGAACTAACAGAAAAAATAGCTGATAAAAATTTGGAAGGTGTCGAAATAATTATCTCTCCGCCTGCATTATATTTAGAGCTTGCTTGCGATTACGCTCGAGATAATAATTTGGCGATTGCAGCGCAAAATGTGAGTAAAAATGAAGTTGGTGCTTTCACCGGAGAAATTTCCGCATTGATGCTCAAATCGATGGATTTGGAATATTGTATTGTCGGTCATTCTGAACGGAGAGCGTATTTTAATGAAACCGATATGATGATAAATAGCAAAATAAAAATTCTGCTCAATAATGAAGTGAGACCAATTGTCTGCATCGGGGAAAGTAAGGAACAACGAGATAAAAATATTACTGAAAAAGTAATTATTGGTCAGCTTGATGGAGCTTTTAAAAATATTGAGATGTCAGAAATGATCACAATTGCGTATGAGCCAATTTGGGCGATTGGAACGGGTGATACTGCCACTCCACAGCAAGCGCAGGAAGTTCATAAACTAATTCGAAATTGGATTGCGGAAAAATATTCAAATGAAATTGCAGAAAAAATTCATCTTCTTTATGGTGGAAGCATGAACCCCAAAAATGTGGAAAATCTTTTGCAACAACCTGACATTGATGGTGGTTTGATTGGCGGTGCTTCTTTAATAGTAAAGAAATTTGAGAAAATGATTGATGTTGCAATTGAATTGAGGAAATAGATGTTGGATTTGAAATTTATTAGGAATAATCCTGATATAATAAAGAGGGCGATTACTGCCAAAAATGAAAAAGCTGATATAGATTTTCTTTTGAAATTAGATAAGAAAAAACGAAAAATCCAATTTGAATACGATACATTAAAAGCAGAACAAAATACGGTTTCAAAAGAAATTCCTGAGATGAAAAAAGCCGAAAAAAATATTTCCGAACTTCTGCAAAAGATGAAAGAAATTTCTGTTAAAGTGAAAAAGCTCTCCGCAGAATTGAGCGAAGTTACTGAAAAATTGGAAAAAATGCTACTTACAATTCCTAATATTCCCCATAAAAGTGTGCCGATTGGTCAAAATGAATCTGATAATGTTATCGTTCGGGAATGGGGTGAAAAACCGAAATTTGATTTCAAACCGAAAGAACATTTGGAACTTTGCGAACAGAATAAACTCCTTGATTTGAAGCGATCTACAAAAATTACCGGAAGCGGATTTGTGGGTTACACTAATAAAGGTGCTCGTTTGGAACGTGCTCTCATTAATTTTATGCTTGATTTTCATGTCGAAAAACATGGCTATTATGAGATGCATTTGCCGATTTTAGTTAATCGAAAAACGATGACGGGAACCGGGCAATTGCCAAAATTAGAAGAAGATATGTATCACGTTGAAGATGATGACCTCTTTTTGGTGCCGACTGCCGAAGTTTCACTCACAAATTTTTATGCTGATGAAATTCTAAAAAGTGATTTTCTTCCTCAAAAATTTGTTTCTTACAGTCCTTGCTTCAGAAGGGAAGCCGGTTCATACGGAAAAGATACGAAAGGTTTGCAAAGGATTCACCAATTCAATAAAGTAGAAATGGTGCAATTTGTGAAACCAGATATTTCGTATAAAGTTTTGGAAGAGATGGCAAACGATGCAGAGGATATTTTGAAGGCGTTGAATTTGCATTATCGTGTTTCGGTTTTAGCATCCGGAGATTTGAGCTTTGCATCGGCAAAAACTTATGATTTGGAAGTTTGGTCTGCTGCATCCGAAAAATATTTGGAAGTTTCTTCCGTCAGCAATTTTGAAGGTTTTCAAGCTCGTCGAGCTTCTATCAGATTCCGAGATGAAAATGGAGAAGTTCAGTTTGTTCATACTTTGAATGGTTCAGGTTTGGCGACTCCGAGAACTTTTATTTCGTTAATTGAGGCATATCAAAATGAGGATGGCACTATAAATATACCCGAAGTTTTACAGCCTTATTTGAAAAATAAAAAAATATTATAGAAATATTGCGATTTAGTTATCTATTGTGTTTGAATAAGTTAAGCGTAGTAATAGTCAATGCAAAAAAATAAATATGAAATAAATGTTATTTTTTTATTTGACATAAAAGGATTCGTTTTCATCTTGACACAACCTCGGAAGTAGCGAGGGAAAATATAGATCATTACGGACGAGAAGCAAAATATATAAGTGTATGGTGAGTGAAGGATATATAAAGTTAAATATAACGAAGAGTTTGATCCTGGCTCAGGACGAACGCTGGCGGCGTGGATTAG
>CAYQOZ010000005.1:0-36916 GCA_964419355.1 uncultured Candidatus Cloacimonadota bacterium
TTTGGTTGTAATTATGGCTCCACAACTATCACAAATCAGCAATTCTCGTTCTTGTGTTTCAATAAGAAGGCTACGGTCAAAACAAGCCAGATCAAACTCTTCATCGGACAGTTTCACGCCTTTTTTTGTAATGCAATGCTCTTCACACTTTCCACAGAAAATGCAAGAACCATAATCCCGAGAAATTGTTCTTGTGTTAGTTTTCGCATCGTCAGTGAATGTAATAGCATTAGACGGACAAACATTAGCACAGGTTTCACAACCAACGCAATTATCATCATCAACTACAGGTTTGCCACGATAACCAGCAAATGGTTTGAAATCACCAGCTGGAAATTTTGTGGTATAAGGTTTTGTTAATAGTGAAATTATTGCTTCTTTTAATTCTCTTAATTTTGGATATTTCATTTTTGAACATCCTTATAGTTATCAATTATTGTTTTATCCCAAAGTTTAATACCAAATTTATATGAACCTCGAATCAAAGCATGTGCGGCTACTGTGGAAGCAAAAAACAGCAGTGGAATCGCGATCAGTGCTTTAACTCCAACTGCTGTAAATCCATATTTAATGAAGAGACCAAACAGGATACTACAAGTTCCCAAAGTTACAGATTTCGTGGCTGACTGCAGACGATTGTAAACATCGGGAAGACGAATTAGACCAAGACAGCCAAACAGGTCAAAAACAACCCCAATTACAAAAAATACCAAACTTATTGTGTTATTCATCTAAATTTTTCCCCGTTAAATATTTTGCCAAAGTTATCGTTCCAATAAAACTCAAAATTATCCAGGCAATAGCAATATCGATCAGGAATAATCGTTCTGTTTTGATGAGTAACAAACCACATATTCCAACCACTAAAATTCCAAAAATATCTATTGCCACCATTCTATCTGCAATCGAAGGACCGAATACAACTCGGAAAAAACAGAGAAAACTCAATCCAATCAGAATATAAAGGAGTAAATCTACTATCATTCGAATATCCTCTTTATAAATTTTTCAAATCTTCCTAATACTTTATTTGTGTAAACTTTTGGATCTTTACTGCTAACATAGATCCAGTGAATATAAAATTCATCATCAATAATGTCGACCGTTATCGTACCGGGTGTCATCGTGATGGAATTTGCTAAAAATGTCTTTCCAATATCGGTTTTCAAACTTGTCTTCACTTTCACAATTCCGGGTTTAATTGGCATTTTCGGACTTAGAACGCGATAAGCAACATCGAAATTTGCTTTAATACATTCCCAAATAAAAATGAAAAGATAAATTACTATCCAAAAATATCTTTGCGGTTGGAAAAACTTTTTGGAATCAGACAAGAAACTCTTCCCAAAAATTACGGAAGTTATCAAAGCAACAATAGCACCAACCACCAAATTCGGCGTTTCTACATTGAATGTCAATAAAAGCCAAAGAGCAAAAATTATTAAGAATAATGTTAGATATTTCATATTATAACCCCAATACTTTGGTTGAATAATTAGCTGAATTTATCAAGACATCGACGGCTGGTTTAAGGAATATTTCACGCACATCTGGAATGATGAGCAAACTTAAAATCAAGCACATCGCAGCCATAACAATCAGAGATAATGCCATTGAAAAAGGAACTTCTTTAATTTTCTTTTTCTTCCATTTAGAACCATCGGTATTGTAAAAAGTATGTTTTTGCAGTTTCATAAAATAGGCAATTGTGATTACACTTACCAAAACGGCGAGGAAAGCCAGAACATAATACCTTGCTTGAATTGCCGCGATAATAATAATCAACTTACTGAAAAAACCATTGAATGGCGGAATACCAGAAATTGCCAGAGAACCAACCAAAGATGTTCGCGTTGTTATTGGCAAAACTTCGGATAGTCCTCCCATCTTTTTCATATCACGAGTTCCGGTTCGAAATTCTATCGCTCCTGCATTTAGAAATAATAATCCTTTGAACACTGAGTGATTTAGAAGATGAAATAATCCACCAGTTATTGAAAGTGCAGCAACCGATTTATTTCCATTCGTTGCCAAAACCAACATTCCAACTCCCACACCTAAAACAACATAACCCATCTGACTTATACTGGAATATGCCAACATTCTTTTAATATCCCATTGTCCAATTGCCAAAATTCCACCAATAATCATCGAGATAGTTCCCAGCACGGTAATTGTCGTTGCTATTTCATAAGAAATGGCGAACATATTGAAAAACAGACGAATGATAACATAGATTCCAACTGCTTTTATCAGCACGCCAGAAAGCATTGCCGAAATTGGAGAAGGTGCGGAAGAGTGTGCATCTGGAAGCCAAGAATGGAATGGAAAGATAGCCGCTTTCAAACCAAATCCAGCTATCAACAAAACCGAAATGAACTTTAGAAATACACTCGTTCCCGCTGATGAATTGCAATTCACGGTAAGTTGTCTGGAAATATCAGCGATGTTCAGAGTGCCAGTATTCCAATAAATTAAACCAATCGTCATCAAAATAATGATAGATGCAATTCCACCCAAAACTTGATATTTGAAACTTGCTTCCAACTGCTGTTTTTCCACACCAAAAGCAACAAGAGCATAAGATGAAATCGCAGCAATTTCCAAAAAGACAAATATGTTAAAAATATCACCGCTGATAACAATGCCATTCATTCCAGCCACCATCAAACTGAAAAGAACATAAAATTTACGTTCGGCTGTATATTGTTTGGTGTATGAAAGTGAATAAATAATTGTGAGAAAACCAATCAGCGACACAATCAAGAGAAGCAATTTGCTCAAACCATCAATCACCATATAAATTGCAATTGGAATGTCTTTTTCCGGCATAAAGCCACCAACTTGATAGACGAGTGTACCCTTTGAGTTCAGAATAAAATGAAGCGTTAACAGCAAAAGGGAAAGCATCGAAATGGGTAGCAATACTTTGCAAACGCCTTTTATGACTCGCCCTAATAATGCAAGAATAAAGGCTGTTCCCAAAGGAATAATTACAAATAAAGGAATTAGAGAATTCATTTTTTATCCTTTTAAATTTTTAATTTCGTTAATATCAAATGTTCCATATTTTCTATATAACCTAATTGCCACTGCCAGTAGCAAAGCAGTGGTTGCTAAACCAATTACAATCGCTGTGAGAACCAATGCTTGTGGTAACGGATCGACAAATTTTGCTTTTGTGAATCCTTCTGTTAAAATTGGTGCAGTACCGCCATCAATGTAGCCGATAAGAACCAAAAATAGATTTACACTATATTCCATAATCGCTAAACCAATAATTATTTTTATTAAATTCCGTTTGGAAACGACACCGTAAAGACCAACTAAAAACAGGACGAAACATAAAATGTAAATTATCATTTTTCTACCTCATCTTTAAAGACGACTAAAGCGATAAAAATTGTGGAGATAGCGGCACAAACTTCTGCTCCCACCACCAAATTTTCTATGGGAATAAAACCCGCACTCAACAGTTTTCCCACCACTCCTTTCTCGATAAAATTACCAAAGAAAACTACCGTTCCCGAGAAAAGCAGACCCAAACCCGCTAAAACGAGAAAACCAAAAATGGCTGCACTTTCCAATAATTCCATTCCTTCTTCTTCTCTTCTTAATTTAGGAAGAATAGTGCCGTTTGCTAAAATTAGTAAAATAAACGATCCTGCCATCACCACACCACCAGCAAAACCACCACCCGGAGTAAGGTGTCCGTGAATTATGATGTAAAATCCAAAAAGAAAAATAACCGGCGCCATTATTTGCGTGATTTTTTTTACAATTACCGTCATTCCTTTCATAATTATTTTTCCTCTTTTTTCCCTTTAATTCTCAAAATAGTTAAAACTCCGATAACCGCCGTAAACAGAACGGTTGCTTCTCCCAGCGTATCATAAGCACGAAAATCGAAGACTACACCAGTAACCAAATTTGCACTTTTTGTATGCGATGCTCCTTCAATATAGGCTTGTGCCATTCTGGTTGTATCCGCTCCAAATTGGCTCAAACAACCAGTTGCTTTATCGAAGATAATAACAAAAATGAGAGCCGCTATCAAGGTGAGAGCATAATAGACAGCAATTTTCGGTTTAAGTTCCACCTTTGGTATTTTATTTTGAGTATTTTTTATGGTTGCAATCATTATTATTAGAGTTGCAACTTCCACTACAACTTGCACAATCGCCAAATCTGGTGCTTGCAACAAAAGAAATGCTATTACCAATCCAAAACCTACAATTCCATAAGAAATTACAGCAGAAAGCAAATCTGTTGCATTCAAAGAATAGAGCGAACCCAAAATCATCAAAACGAGTATTATCATTAAAAAAAGTTCCATATATTTATTTCCTCTTAAAAAATTAGAATTATCAACAAAATCAACATTCCAGCAATGTACCAGAACACATATCTAGGCAGAAATCCATTGTGTGCATTTGAAAACACTTTATTAAACCACAGAAATATATTTTTGAAAATATCGTAAATATCAAACCACTTTTTCTCGGCTTTTTTGTAGAAGAAAGAGAGAAATTTGAAATTCTTAATTGTTTGGTAAAAATCTAAAGGTGAAAAATTCATTTCGTTTTGAAGTTTTTCTCCACCAATAAAACTATCTGAAACACGGTGATTTTTCATACTTCCAAAAAGATAAACAAGAAATCCGACAACAATAGAAACTAAAATGAGAATAGAAACGCTTTGTGATTGCCAAATCCCTACATAATCCAATTTTCCAGTAACAGGTTCAATAAAAGCTGGAATTACAAACTTGGCGGCAAATACACCAAAACCGACGCAAATAATTGCAATAATAATTTGTGGCAACCACATCCGGAAACTTACCTCTTTTACTTTTTCTAATTTTTGGTTTCTTCTACCGAAATAAATTCCTGTTATCAATTTAATGAAACTTGCAAAAGTGAGAGCAGAACCCAACACTGCCAAAGTGAGCCAAACCATCCAGAGTTTGTTTGCCAATCCACTTCCACTTCCGAATTCTATGATTCCTTGATAAATCATCCATTTTGAGAAAAAACCATTAAATGGTGGTATCCCTGAAATGGAAAAAGCACAAACTAATGCTGTAATAAAAGTTAAAGGCATCATTTTAGAAAGTCCACCCAACTCATCTAAATTTTCTTTTCCAGTTCGTTTTTCTACACTTCCAGCAGTTAGGAATAAACCGCTTTTATAGAGTGCGTGATTTATCATGTGGAACATTCCAGCAGCAACGCCGAGTGGACTGCCCAATGCAATTCCAGTAACCATATAACCCACCTGCGAAACAGCGTGATAACCAAGCAACTTTTTGTAATTATGCTGAACAAGTGCCATCATCACTGCACCGATAATTGTCACTGAACCAACAATGAGCAACATCAAAGTTGCCCAGCCGGTTAATTGGAAAATGTTCGTGCAGATTCTAACCAGAAAATAGATTCCCAAGAGTTTATCAAGTGAAGCCGGTAAAAATGCCGAAGATGATGCAGGTGCTTTTTTTACATAATCGGGAATCCAAGTATGGAACGGCATCGCACCAGCTTTGGTAAAACTTCCCACCAAAAGAGAGAGAAAAGCTACTATCCCCAAAGTTCCTGAAGTTGTCAGGTTAATTTGAGAAATATTTATCGAATTCGTTAGTTTCCATAAAATCCCAATTCCTAAAATTAGTAATGAGTCAGACATTCCTACCAAAATCAAAGTTTTTTTGGCAGCAGAAGAACTTTCATCGTCATAACCTTTTATCAATTTGTATAGTGTGAGTCCCAAAATTCCCCAGAAAAAAATGAATAGCATTAAATTGTCTGAAAACACCGCTCCAAATGCAGAACCAATGGTGATAAGATAATAGGAATAATAACCTTTTACGGCTTTTTTCTTGGTTAGATAAGAGAGAGAATAACTCGCAAACAAAAGGCTGAATATTCCGATAAATAGAGTAATTAGTTTACTGAGCGGATCAACATTGAAAATTAGATATTTGGAAATACTGGGAAAATTAAAACAGGACATTGAAATTATCAGTGAATCCATTTTGAAAACTAAAATCGAATAGTATAAGACAATTGCAGAAATAATTAAATTGATAATTCCCTTTATTAGTTTCAAACTTTCTGGAATTAGGAAAAGAAAAAGCCCAACTGCGATTGGCAAGAACATCAGATATTGTAAATTAATCATAATTTCATACCTTCATTTTTAACTTTAAGTTCATTTGTTTTTTGCTGAGAAAGTTTAATCAATTCGGCTCCGTTCATTACTTGTTTTCCTGTGGAATAATCATAAACTTTGCTCATCCTTTCTGTGCAACAATAACACGGATCAACTGCCGCTGTAGCAATCGCTGCATCAGAAATTGTGCCACCGATACAAGACCTTCTAAAGGTGGGAATACAAGTATAACTGGGAGCGCGAATTTTATGTCTGATAGGGCTGTTTCCACCATCTGATTTTACAAAATGGAAAACCTCTCCTCTCGGTGCTTCGGCGTGTCCAATCCCAATTCCAGGTGGAATCTCCTTAACCTTTATTTTGATATCGCCAGCTTCTGTTTTTTTGAGTTCTTCCAAACATTGTTTGATAATCGAAATAGATTCATACATTTCGAGAAGTCGCACTTCAGCTTTGGCAAAAACATCACCGCCTTCTGCTGTAATAACTTTCCAATCTATCATATCGTATGCAGCATAAGAATCATCTCGGCGAACATCGATTTTAACTCCAGAAGCACGGGCAGTTGGTCCCACCGCACCAAAATCGTGAATATCTTTTGCGGTAAGAATGCCAACACCTTTCAAACGAGCATGAATCACTGGATCATCCATCACGGCACCAGTAAGCAGATCAACTTTTATTTTTGCGTCATCTAATAATTTAAGAAGCTGGGTTGCTTGTTCGGCAGTAATATCCCTTCTAACTCCACCAATGGTAAACATTGCGTAGCTATTCCTGTTACCGGTAATTATCTCAAACATATCAAGAATAGGCTCACGATATTTCCAAGCCCACATAAAAACTGTGTTGTAGCCCAAGAAATGTCCGGCAAGCCCAACCCACAAAAGATGACTGTGAATTCGTTCCAATTCACCTACTATCGATCTGATTAGTTTTGCACGCAAAGGAATTTCTACATCGGCAATACTTTCCACAGCATTGGCATAGGCAAAAGGGTGCGAAGTGGAACAAATCCCACAAATTCTTTCCACTACATAAAATACCTGTTCAAAGGTTTTGCTTTGGCACAATTTTTCAATTCCACGGTGATTATAACCAGTTTCCCAAACCATATTTTTGACGATTTCGCCATCACAATAGAGTTTGAAAAATTCTGGTTCTTCTAAAAGCGGGTGATAAGGTCCAATTGGAACTACAGTTTTCTTTCCCATTTAATTTTTCTCCTCTACAAAATCTCTACGAAGTGGATATTTTCCTTTTGGCCAATCTTCCGCTAAAAGCAATGTTTCAGGTTTGGGGTGGTTGAGAAATTTTACTCCCAACAGATCCATAATTTCTCGTTCAATCCACTCTACGCCATAAACTACTGGAGTTAAAGATTCAATTTCAGGCTTATCTCTTGAAATCGTAACATTCAAATTTACTATCCAGCCACTATCATCATCAGAAAAATGATAAATAATTTCAATCCCTTCTTTGGAATCCATCGCAGTTACAATGATATAGCGATAACCAAGTTCAGCAAAGAGATATTTCCCGGTTTCTAACAGTAAATTTTTGGAAATGTAGATCATCAATCGTTTTGTGTTCACTACTTTCACATCAATAATTTTGGGAAATTTTGCTTTAATATTCTCAATATATTTTTCAATATTCATTATAATTCCTTATTCTTTATTTAGAAATTTCACGATTCCAGAGAGCATTGCTTCTGGCTTGGGAGGACAGCCCGGCACATAAGCATCAACAGGAATGACTTTATCGAGTGGTCCTTTGAAAGTGTAACAATCTTTGAACATTCCACCCGTGCAGGAACATCCACCAATTGCGATTACAACAATTGGTTTTGGAGCTTGGTCATATACCTCTTTGATTCTGGGAAGTAATTTTCTGGTTACAATCCCAGTTACAAGCAGAACATCAGCGTGACGAATACTGCCCACTAATTTCATCCCGAATCTTTCAATGTCGAATTTTGGGGTTAGACAATCCAATATTTCGATATCACAGTTATTGCAAGATCCAGCACTTAAATGAAAAACCCACAACGATTTTTTGAAGCACTTTTCTTTAAAACCCAATTTATTCTCCTATAATCCAAAAATTGCTAAAATTATGCTCACAACCGCAAACAGATTCATCCAAATCCAAAAAAATCGCATTGCCTGATCTATTCTCACTCTGGGACTTGTATTTCTTACTAAAGTTACCAAAAGCACAACCAGAACGATTTTGAGAATTGACCACAAAATATTTATTCCTACAAAATTCATTCCGGCAAAGAAGATTCCAACCACCAAAGCGGGAAGAACAAAAATCATAATATACTTTGTCAGATTTACGAGTGCATAAGTTGTGCCAGAAAATTCGATGGTAATGCCATCGCAAATTTCACCTTCAGCTTCAGGCATATCGAAGGGAACGAAAGCAAGCTTTGCCTGAATGCACATCAATGCAACTATGAAGCCCAATACACCAGAAATGCTTCCAATAAAAGCACCGTTTACAGTTTGGAAGGCAATAATTTCAGAAAGTTTTATGCTCATTCCTGATTTCAAAATAATGGAAATCAACACCAACAGGAATGGAACTTCGTAACTTAAAATTAATTTCATCTCACGGGAAGCACCTATTGCTGCCAACGGATTCCCAGATGCAAAAGCACCAATCATATAGCTTAGTGACGGAATATTAAGAAGATAAATAATCACGATTAAATCTCCCACAAATCCAGTTTTCATCCCAAATAATGGAAGCAAGATGAATACGGCAGAAATCACAGCTCCAAAAAGTGCGAGAATTGGTGTGATAAGAAATGTGAAACGAGAACCGCTTTTGGGAATCAGAGTTTCTTTGGCGAGTAATTTCACAAAATCATAAAGTGGCTGGAGTAGTGGTGGACCTTGACGGAACTGGACTCTTGCGGTTATTTTTCTATCAAACCAAGATAAAAAACCACCCACAATCCCGGAAAATAATAATCCCGGAAAAATTAAAAAATAGAATATTTCTTTTCCCATATTTTACCTTTATTCGTTTTTTATTAATTTATCCCAGATAAGTTCTTTAACCAGGATTTTATCACTTAATTTATGTACATTTTCTTCTTTATTTTCATCAATATTTACAATTGCAATTGCACCTTTTGGAGCGGTTTCCATACATTTTAAAGTTGTTGTATCATCGTTGAAATCACAAAGATCGCAAATAGATTTTTTGGAAGTGAATACCTCGTTCATAATCGTGCCAAATGGACAGACAGCAACGCAAGATTGACAACCGACACACAGATTTGATGAACGAACAATAAATCCTTCATCATTCTTTTCCAGAGCATCTTCCGGGCAAATTGCAATACAGGGAGAATCTTCACATTTTCTGCAGGTAAACAACATCATTGCCTTTTCTACAATATCTTTCATTCCAATATTATTTGGATGATAATTGTAAACACATTCACCAAAATTATATTTGCCATTTTTAGGGTCTCTAAACTTAGCCAGATCAATTAATATTTTATTACTCATCCTGTCCGCCAGATTTGTTGTTTTTCATAAACAAAGCACGAAATTCTTTCAGTTCATCAGTATCTTTTACTTCATCATAAGTGAAAACGGGGCCGTCTTTACAAACATATAATTTACCCATTGCACAATGTCCGCATTTTCCCAAACCGCAAGACATATTCGTTTCCATTGAGAGATAGATATTTTTTTCTTTCACACCTAATTCCAAAAGACGCTTGGTACCGAATTTCATCATTATGGGAGGTCCACACACAATTGCTACAGTCTCTTTGTAATTTATTTTGAGTTCATCCAACAGCACGGTTACAACGCCTTCGCTCTCTTTCCAATCTGCATCTGCTTCATCAACTGTTCTAAGAAGTTCTACATTTTTGTGGCTTTTTAGTTCAGCGAACCAATTTTTGTAGATGAAATCAGCTGGTGTTTTTGCACCAAAACAGATATTAATTTTTTTGAATTTATCTTCCTCTTTTAATAAAGTGAGAATGAGACAGCGAAGCGGAGCAAGCCCTACCCCACCTCCAAGAATTAGAATTTCTTTTCCATAAAATTTTTCGATTGGATACCCTCTTCCGTAAGGTCCACGAATTCCGATAATTTCTCCGCCTTTTAACTCGTGCATTTTTCCAGTAACATAACCGGCTTTCATAATTGTAAGTTCCATCTTATCTTTTACATAAGGTGAAGACGATGGTGTGTAGGGTGCTTCTCCAATTCCATCAAGTGTTACTTCCACAAATTGACCCGTTTTGAACTCGAAATCATTTTCCGCACTGATGAAAAATGTTTTAATAAGCGGAGTTTCCGTAACAACTTTATCTACTTTGTATTTGATTGGTTTATAGATATTTTCCATTTCACATCCTATTTGCAAATTTCAATTATTAATTCGTTTTTATTGATTTTACCAATGCAAGCTTCAATACATCTTCCACAGCCAGTACAAGCAATTTCACCGAACATATCTGGTTTGTGAACAAATTTGCAAAGATAACGATTTTTTAGCCGATCATAGATTTTATTCAGCGGGTCTTCTCCCCCAGCAACTCTTTCAAAGGCAGGATACTGACAGCTGTCCCAATTTTTCACTTTCTCAAAATTTTCTTTGTCGATAAGCAAAAAACAATGACAGGTTGGACAAATCACAGCACACGCTCCGCAAGAAACGCAATTTTCAGCGTATTTTTTCCAAATTATCGTGCCCTCTTTTTCAATTCCTTTTCTAGTTTCTTCGGCAGTAAGAATATCTTTGTTTTGAAGTTTCAAATTTTCAATAGTTTTATTCCGTTTATCTTCAATCACTGATGGCAGTTTTTCTTCTTGGTGTAAAATATGAGAGAATTCATCTAATAATTGTTTACCTTTTTTGGTAAAGACTTGCAAAATTACTTTATGGTTTGCCAGTGAAAAAGAGATATCGCAATTTTCTTTTGAAAATGGTTCAAGTTCATAACTTGTGCAATGGCAGTTTTTATCGAACTCATAACAATCTGTTCCGATGAGAATTGTGTTGTCTCTCTTTTCCTTATAATAGGTATCCAAAAAATCTTCATCCAAAAAAATTTTATCGAGTAAATTCAAAGCATTAAGATCGCAGGCAGGAATGCCAAAGATTATTTGTTTTTTATTTTTTTGTTCTTTCACCACATTTTCCTTAATTGGAAAGAAAAATGCTTTTAAGGGGGTTGTTGGTTTTGCTTTGTTGTAAGAAATTTGTTCGACATTATTTTCGGTAATTCTTTCATAATCAAGAAAATTACCTTTTTCTATCGGGGCAAAAATATTTTGTTCTGCAGAGATCATGCTGAGAATTTCAACCCACTGTTTCAATGAAACTGAATAAGTTTTCATATTCTTTCCATTTTATCTCTTGAAAGCTGCACCATTACAACTTCCACACAAATATTTAAATGAGAATGCAAATACATTCGCAAAATTGTTTTCGGCAGATAACTTGTCAAATGTTTTTTTATCAAAACGACAATTTCATAATAAATAATTGGCTATTTGCTTAAATACAAGTCGGTTATCATAACAAAAAAAATAATCAAAAAATGTTTTGTAAAATAATTTGGTCGGGATGAGAGGATTTGAACCTCCGACCTTTCGCCCCCCAGACGAACACGCTAACCAAACTGCGCTACATCCCGACACTAAACGCTTTTGAAAATTTATGATTTTATGACAAGATTTTCTTTCAACTATTTTTTATTTTTTGATTGAAGAATTGACAGAAATGCAAAAATTCAATTTGTGGTTTGCATCAAATATTTGAGGATAATATGAGCATAATTTCAATATCGAAAATAAGTCATAGTTTCGGTGACGAAGAGATTTTTCACAATATCAACTTTTCGGCCGAACGAAACACTAAACTCGGTTTAGTTGGTAAAAATGGATGTGGAAAAACCACTTTGCTAAATATTATTACTTCAAAATTACAGCCAGATATCGGTAACATTCATAAAGCAAAAAAGGCAAAAATCGCTTATCTCACTCAAGAACCAGAATTGGATAATTCAATTACTTTGCAAGAATGCGTACTCGCCTCCAGAAAAGATTTCACAAAAGCACTCCAAAAACTTAGAAAAGCAGAAATTGACCTTTCAAATGATGATATTTCACTGAAAAAATTTTCCAATATCCAACAAGATTTTGAATTGATGGGTGGTTATCATTTTCGCACTGAGATGAAACTGGTGCTTACAAGTTTACAATTTCCAAAAAGTGTGTGGAATCAGAAAATTCGTCTTTTTAGCGGAGGTGAACAAACCCGAATTCAATTGGCAACTATTCTGCTACAACCATTCGATCTTCTTCTTCTTGATGAACCCACCAATCACCTCGATATTGAAATGATTTTCTGGTTAGAAAAATATTTAGCAAATCTGGATAAACCCTACATTATCATCTCTCACGATCGTTATTTTTTGGATAACACAATCACTAAAATTGCAGAAATTAAAAATTATGATTTAGATCTCTATTCGGGGAATTATAGTTTTTACAAAGAAGAACGAAAAGCCAAAATGGAACTTTTACAGAAAACTGCTAAAAGGCAATATAATAAAGTCAAGAAAGTTGAGAAACAGTTAGAACAATACCGAATTTGGGGTCGTGCACGAGATAGTGAAAAAATGTTCAAACGCGCAAAAGAATTAGAAAAACGTCTCAATAAAATGGAACAAATTAAAATTCCTAAAAAAGAAAAAAAAATTAGCCTGAATTTCAAAACAGAAAAACGAAGCGGAAACGATGTTTACACTTTTGAAAATATGAGCTTCGGTTTTCCTGAAAATACTTTGGCAGAAAACATAAATTTAAGAATTTTTTACAAAGATAAAATTGCTATTTTGGGAAAGAACGGTTGCGGGAAAACTACTTTTCTAAAACTTATAAATAAGAAATTTTTGCCCAAAAATGGAATCGCTAAAATGGGTGCCAGCCTCGATATTGGCTATTATGACCAAATGCATTTGAACTTGAATGATTCACTCACCGTGATGGAATCCATCTGGCAACTTCGCCCTCGCGCTCCCCGTGAATATGTGTTTTCATATTTGGCAAAATACGGTTTTCTCGGCGATGATGTCGATAAAAAAGTCGCCATTCTCAGCGGTGGTGAAAAAGCAAGATTGTATTTGGCAATTCTTATTCATGAAAAGCCAAATTTTCTCATCTTAGATGAACCCACCAATCACCTCGACATCAATATGATTTCCTATTTGGAAGCCGCATTGTTGGAATTTGAAGGAACAATTGTATTCGTTTCACACGATAGATATTTCATTGATAAAATTGCCACCAGAAAATGGATGTTCCAGAATGGAACTATTGAAGAAGTGGTAGATAATTTGGACAATCTTTTTTTCCAAAAATCAGCTAAAATTGTTTCTGAAAAAAATAGAAATATTAGGCAGAAAAAAACTAATCCTCTTATTTTAGAGAAACTAAATAATAATATTGAAAAAGATACTAAACAATTAGAAAATAAGCAATTAGAGCTGATAAAATTGGAATTAGAATTTTCCAATCCAAAAATGTACAATGATTCTAATCTCGTAAAAACTTTGACAAATAATATTCAAAAAATAAAAGATGAAATTGAAAAATCACAAAAAATATTGGGTGAACTTGAAGAGAAATATTTGCAATTGCTCGAATGAAAATAAAAACCCAAACAAGGAGTAGTATGAAAATTGGATTTACGACATCATTTCCGATAGAAGTGGTTTTTGCTGCTGGTCATATCCCCATAGATATGAACAATATTTTCGTTACTGGCAACGCCAAAAAATTTGTCGAAAAAGCTGAATTTGAAGGCTATCCGCGTAATATTTGCAGCTGGATAAAAGGAATGTATAGCGTTGCTCAAAATTCCGACATTGATGCTGTTCTCGGAGTGATGGAAGGAGATTGTTCCAACACGCATTCCTTGATGGCAACCTTGCAAGATAAGGATTTGCCAGTTATTTCGTTTTCTTTTCCGCACAATAAAAATAGGGAAAAATTAAAACTTGAAATCGCCAAATTGGAACAATATTTCAAAGTTGAACATTCTGCGGTTTTGAAAATGAAAAATAGACTTGATAAAATTCGTAAAAAACTTATATATCTCGATGAATTAACATTCAAAGAGAACAAAATTACAGGCTTGGAAAATCATCTTTGGTTGGTAAATTCTTCCGATTTTAATGGCAATCCTGACGATTTTGAAAATAGGTTAGATAAATTTATTTTGGAAGCAGAAAAACGAAATTCTCTTAAATATGATTTCCGTTTTGGATTTTTGGGAGTCCCACCCATAATTGATGATTTTTATGACTTTCTTTTGGAAAATAAAGTAAATATTGTTTTCAATGAAATTCAACGACAATTCAGTATGCCTTACCTTGAAAAAAACATCGTAAATCAATATTTGCGATATACTTATCCATATTCTATTTTTGCAAGATTAGAAGATATAAAACTCGAAATTAAACGCAGAAATTTGGATGCGGTGATTAGCTATTCTCAATCTTTTTGTCATCGCCAAATAGATAATATTCTCATCAAGAAATATATTGATATTCCAGTTCTAACAATCGAAGGCGACCAGCCCGGTAAATTGGATGCTCGCACAAAATTACGCATTGAAAGTTTCTTGGATATGTTAAAATATTGAAGTAACTTTAAATTTCAAATTTTATCTGTCGCCAAGCTTCGTACAAAATTATGGAAACGCTATTGGCAAGATTGATTGACCTGATATTTTCACTCATCGGAATACGAATTGTATTTTCTGAATTTTTCTGTAAAATATTTTCTGGTATTCCGCATGATTCTGGACCGAAAATGAAGACATCACCCTTTCTATAATCGCGTTTTTCATAACTGTTTTTGGCTTTTGTCGTGCAATAATAGATGTTATGTTTTTTAAATTTCAAAAGAAATTCTTCTAAATTATTGTGAATTTCTAAATCAAGTTTTTCCCAATAATCCAATCCAGCTCGTTTCACATATTTATCTGTGAGCAAAAATCTAACCGGTTTTATTAGGTGCAATTTGGCATTTACTCCCACGCATAATCTACCAACATTTCCTGTATTTGCAGGCATTTCTGGCTGAAATAAAACAACATGAAAAGTGTTAATTTTTATTGCATTATTTTTTGCCATTTTTTCAACCAATTATTTAAATTTTCATTTAACATTTTATCGGAAAGTTCATTGGTTAAATTTTTATTCACTTTTTGTAATTCGGAAAATTCCTTCTGAAGAATAATATCTGTGCTAACCGGTAACATCGTAATTTCGGTTTGAACTAGACTCTGAAATAAATCTGAGAGCAAGAAATCTACAAAATTATGTGATAATTTAAGATTTTGTGAATTTCGTGAAATTCCAACGCCAAAAATTAAATTGAAACCACCTTCTTGGGGAATTACTGCCGAATAATCTGAACCAAAATTTTCCTCATTTAATGGCGTTGTTTGATAACCGATAATTATGGGAGCTTCGCCAGCAAGTAGCATATTGTAAGCAACATTTTGGTTCTCTACAATTTGATAAATATTATTTTTTATGGAACGCCAAAAATGACGATAACCACTTGCCTTGAAAGCAGATACAGACCAAATAAGTGCCGCTCTTCCAATACTACTTGTCTCTACATTTGTCAAAATTATTTTATCTTTCAATTTACCATCTTGGATTGCACCAAAAGTTTTGGGGACATTTTCCAATTCACCTTTTTTATATATGAACGCAAGCGGACTGTAATAAATTGGAATTATGAAATGTTCTTTATCAAAAATAAGTTTATCGTTCACTTTTTTCAGATTGGCAGGTTGATAACTAACAAGAATGCTATCCGCAATTATTTTGTATTTCCAAGTGTTATCCAAACCCAAAAGGAGATCAGCTTTTTTTTGGGAATTTTGTTTGAGCAATTTTTCTACATTTGAAAACGAAATCAATTTTATCCGACATTTAAATAGTTTTTCAAAAATTGGAAAAGTATTTTCATAAAAATTTGTGTTGAGAAATATTTGAGTTGCATAAACAGTTATTTCCGGAATTTCCTCTATTTTTTCCTCTTCTTTTGAACAGCTAATTAAGAGAAAAAATAGAATCGGAATTACAAAATATTTCATCGATAATTATAAATGTATTAATTTTTATCGTAGGCTTCGATATTTCTAAAAGCTGTAAATTCAGAGTAGAATTTGAGGTCGATTTTTCCAATTGCTCCGTGACGATTTTTGCCAACAATAATTTCAGCTTTGCCTTGCTCCTCTGATTCTTCATTATAAACTTCGTCGCGATAGATAAATAGCACAATATCGGCATCTTGCTCAATTGCTCCCGACTCTCTCAAATCTGCAAGCTTGGGTCTTTTGTTATCTCGGCTTTCCACTCCACGATTTAGCTGTGAAAGTGCAATTATTGGAACACCAATTTCCTTTGCTAATATTTTTAAAGATCTGGAAATTTCCGAAATTTCCTGCTGACGATTTTCTCTATTTCGTTTCACAGACATCAACTGCATATAATCAATTATGATCATATCCAAGCCCTTCAATTCTGCTTTCAATCGGCGCGATTTGGCACGAATATCCAAAATCGTATTGGCACCGTTATCATCAATATAAATATCTTTTTCAGAAATTACTTCGGCTGCACCTGATATACGCAAAAGTTTTTTTTCATTCATTCCATAACCTTTCAGCATATTGTCCATACTCACTTCCGAAGCCGAACTCAGCATTCTCATCAACACCTCTTCGCTCTCCATTTCCATCGTAAAAATTCCAACTTTTTTATCGCTACGAATGGCGGCATTTGCTGCGATATTCAAAGCAAGAGAACTTTTTCCCATTGCCGGCCTTGCTGCAACAACGATGAGTTGTCCCGGTCGAAAACCACCAATTTTTCTATCTAAATCTATAAATCCAGAAGGAACGCCGTGCACTACTTTTTTAGTGGATGCAGTTTCCTGAATATCATTTATGGTATCGGCAATAAATGTACTAATATTTTGGAAAGATTTCCGATTGGGTCTTTCGGCAATTTTGAAGATAGCTTGTTCAGCTTCATCCACAATATCTTCAGCCGGCTGATCGGCATTATAGCAATTTTCTATTATGGTGTTGGAAGATTCTATTAATTGTCGCAACAACGCTTTTGCCAAGACGATATTAGCATGATAATCGATATTTGCACTACTAAGAACAACATCGGAAAGTTCATTAATAAATGATTCTCCACCAACATTTTCCAGCTCTCCATTTGTGCGTAAATAATCAATTAAAGTAATGATATCTATCTCTATATTTTTCGTAAAAAGATTGCTAATTGCACTAAATATTTTTTGATGAACAGGACGATAAAAATTTGACGAATCTAATAATTCTATCGCTCTGGCGACAATGTAATTATCCAGCATCATTGCAGAAAGCACAGCCGCTTCCGCATTGATATCGTTGGGCATTTGTTTTTGTCTATTTTTTTTCATGATAAGTTCCTAATAATCAAAATTTTTCATACTCTTTTTGAATTTTTTGCAAATCTATCCACGCCGGTTTTTTCCAATTTGGATTTCTTAAAAGAGCTGAAGGATGATACGATACATAAGTTTTGGTATTTTGAAAAATGTAAGTGTTTTCCCGAAAATCTTTAAGAGTTTTATCTTGATGCAAAAGTGTTGTAGCAGCCACTTTCCCCAAAAGCAATATCAGTTTTGGTCTTATAATAGCGATTTGCTGAAGCAAATATCCGAGACAAGCTTTTCTCTCTTCTGGCAAAGGATTTCTATTATCTGGCGGACGGCATTTAACAATATTGGCAATGTAAACATCTTCTCTTTCCAAGTTGATAGCTTGCAACATTTTGGTGAGCAATTTCCCTGCTCGTCCCACAAAGACATTTCCCGTTTTATCTTCCTCCGCACCAGGACCTTCTCCAATCAACATTAATTTTGCATTCGCACTACCGTTTCCATAAACAAATTTATTTCTTGTTCTTCCAAGTTCACATTTTTGGCAATTACTATATTTTTCTTTTAAATCATCTAAATTTGGAACATTTTGTTCAGAATTATTCTTTTCTTGAGAAAAAATATCTTGAATGCCTGAAAGTTCCAAATATTCAAGATATTGGTTAATAACTTTCTTATTCAATTGTAATTACCACATCTACTTTTTAGCTTCTTTTTTCTCAATTTCTTTGATAAGATAATCTGGAATGTTATTAGTAGCAATGTGTTCAAGTGCTTTGGAAGTAATTTTTCCTGATAATTGTTTTCTAATTGTGTAGGGTAAATTGCTAATTCTATCCGCTTCCAAATTTGCCAATAACAAGAATAAGTAGGTCATGTTGTTGTTTTCTATGAATTCATCAATTTTGTGGTTCATTTTTTTTTAACTCCTTATTAAAATCTTTTATTATATTTTTATATCTATCTATTTTTCTTTCTTCGCTAAAAATAATGTTTTCTACATCATTCACAGCTTCACTCAAAACATCATTAATTACCAAATATTGGAATTTATCTATCTCGGCTAATTCTGTCTCCGCTGTCGCTAATCTTGTCTTAATAATTTCTGCATTTTCTGTTCCGCGTTTTTTCAGCCGTTCTAACCAGATTTTTTTTGAAGGTGGCAAGATGAATATCGTTACAAAATCAATATCTTGATTCATAATTTGTTTGGCACCTTGAATGTCAATATCCATAATCACATTTTTTTGTTTTGATAAGATTTTTCTGATTAATTTTTTGGAAGTTCCGTAATAATTTCCATGCACTTTTGCTGATTCCAGAAAATCTCCTTCTGCATTCATTTTTAGAAATTTTTCTTCAGAAACAAAATGATACGATTCGCCATTCGTTTCAGTATCACGAATGTTTCTGGTTGTGTATGAAATGGAATATTCAATGTTGCTGTTTTTTCTCACAATTTCGCTCAAAATTACAGATTTTCCGCCCCCGGAAGGTGAGATGAGAATTATCAAAAAATTATTCTTATCAAATTTTTTCACAATCTCTATTTTACTCAATCATCTCTTTATATTCGCTTGCAGTCAAAAGTTTTTCAATTTCAGATTTATCAGAAATTTTGAGACGAATAATCCAACCATCTTCAAAAGCAGATTGATTAATAATTTCTGGAGCATCTTCAAGCTCTTCGTTAATATCAATAATTTCTCCAGAAATTGGAGATATCATCTCTTCAACAGCTTTTACAGCTTCAATTGAAATAAATGCTTCACCTTTGATTATCTCATCACCAACTTCGGGTAATTCTACATAAACTATATCTCCCAATTCGTGTTGTGCATAATCTGTAATGCCAATCAAAACTTCATCACCTTCCACTTTTACCCATTCGTGCGTCTCTGTGTAAAGAAGATCATCTAAAACCATATAATTCCTCCCTCATAATTTTTCCTTGTAAATCATTTTTACGCCCTTTTTGTGTCAAGTATTTCAGTCAGTTTTTATTATTTTTTTTAACATTCTTTATCCAACAAATTTCTGTTATTTCTTATCAATAATTGATAGCCGATTAAATCAATTTAATCTAAAATTCTTACAATTTATAAAAAACACTTGACGGCACTTAATCAAATCTCAAATTTGACTCATAAAATCTCAATATATCTCATTTGTGCTCATATTGATTGAAGGAGGATTAAATGTCTGGTGAATTTTTAGGAACGTATTCCAATTCTGTTAATAAAAATAAGTGGATTACCATTCCTGCGAATTTCAAAAAAAAATTTAGTTCACAAGCAAAACAAACGATTATAATTACTCTCGGTCCCGAAACAAATATTGTAATTTATCCGTTGGATATTTGGAATCACAAAAAAGAAATTCTGAGTAATGGAACCGCAGAAAACAAAGAATTACTTATGCGATTACAAACTTTTGCTAATTCAGAACAAAAATTAGAAAAAAATGGTAGAGTTAAAATCGACAATGAGCTCTTGGAAATTGCTAATATTAACAACAAAGTAATTATCAAAGGTGAGGGTAATTTCATTTCAGTTTGGAATCCAGCTCAATATAAAGAATATCGTGCCAATCAGTTAAAACAACATAAAAATTCTTATACTTCAATCGATTATCAATAATGAGCAAATATCATACTCCCGTTTTGTTAAAAGAATCTGTCGAATTTTTAAATATTCGAGATGGCGGAATTTATGTTGATGCCACTTTGGGTGGTGGTGGACACGCCAGAAAAATATTGGAAACAAACGAAACAATAAAATTATTTGCGTTTGATCAAGACAAAGATTCAATTGACGAAACAAAAAAAATACAAAGTGAATTTCCTAAACGATTAACCATAATTAATGATAATTTCAAAAATTTAAGAACACGCTTGGCTTTGGAGCGAATAAAAAAAATTGATGGAATTCTATTCGATCTTGGTGTCTCTTCGCATCAGTTCAATTTGAGCAATCGCGGTTTTAGTTTTAAATATGACGCTAAACTTGATATGCGCATGGATAGATCTTCCAAAATAACTGCGGCAAATGCCGTAAATAATTTAGAATTTGAAGAGTTGAAAAATATTTTTTTTGAATATGGTGAAGAAAAAGAATCTGCCAGAATAGCAAAAGCAATTATTGAATATCGAGAAAAGAGAGAAATTTCAACAACGAATCAATTAGCAGAAATCGTGGAGAATTCCATATTTTCTCACAGACAATTGAAGGCAAAAGCTCGTATTTTTCAAGCACTTCGTATTTTTGTAAATAGAGAGCTCGAAATCTTAAAATCTACTATCACCGATGCCATAAAAATATTAAACTTTGGCGGCAGAATCGTCGTAATTTCCTATCATAGTTTAGAAGATAGAATTATCAAAAATATTTTTAGATACGAAGAAAAAAATTGCGTGTGCCATCCTGAAATTCTAAAATGCATTTGTAATAAAAAATCAAACTTAAAAATAATCATTAAAAAACCTGTAATTCCCACTCAATTGGAAATTGAAAAAAACAATCGTGCTCGTAGTGCAAAAATGCGAGTTGCAGAAAAAAAGGAGGTTTTGTGAAAATTAAAATTGTAGTTCTCATCATCGTCATATTTGGTTGTCTTTATTCACATTATTGTAATCATCATTTCATTTTGCAAAGTGGTAAAAAAATCGAATCATTCTCGGGAAAATACAAAGGAGAAAAAGATAAAAATTTGCGTCTTCTTGCGGAAAATAGTAATCTTTGCTCACGAGAACGCATTCAAAATCTCGCTATCACAAAATTAAATATGTTCTGCCCTAAAAACACAGATAATGTTCACACAATCTTCATCAATGATGATAAAACTTTTCGTTTTGTAAATTATATTGTTCCGTCAGCAGAAGCTCTCACAAAATAAAAAATAGTATGGATTTTAAAATATTGAAAAAAAGAAGAAGTATATTCATCGCAATAAATATTTTTCTATTACTAATTTGGATTGGATACCTTTTTAGTATTCAAGTTTTAGATCCTCACAATCTTAGAAATTTGGTCGAAATAAGACAAAATCCAAAAAAAGAAATTCTTATTCCCAAAAGGGGAAATATTTATGATTGCAATAAAAATCTTCTTGTCGGAACAAAAAAATATTTCCAATTAGATTTCGATAAAACCTCTTTGACTCGCAATTATAAAGATTCTTTGCAAACCAAAAAGCTTAACAAAGTTATAGATATATTTCACGATAATTCTTCACTCGATATAGATTTATTACGAAATAAATTATTGAAAAAGCCGCTAAATTCAAGCGTTTACATTTCAGAAAATTTTTCGGAATATCAAATAACAAGCATCAAAGAAGAGTTGAGAAAAGAAAAAATAAAAGGTTTGATAGTTACTTTTAATAGACTTGAGCGAACCTATCCTTGCAGTAAATTGGGAGCAAATTTTTTGGGAATGATTGAAGAATCTAAACAAGATTTATCTGAATCAATTTATGGTGTAAAAGGTAAACGCGGTTTGGAAAAAAGCTTTGACGAAGATTTATCTGGCGAAAATGGTTGGATGGAAACTATTGAAGATGCTAATAATAACAAAATTCCATTTCTATTCTTAAGGCAAAAAGATGCAATAAATGGTAATTCACTTATTCTCACAATTGATAATCAACTTCAAGAAATTCTCGAAGAGAAATTGAAAAAAGGATTGATAAAATATCAAGCCAAAAATGCAATTGGTATCATCATGGAACCAAATTCAGGAAAAATAAAAGCAATGTTCGGAATTGCAGATAGTAATCTTACAGCTTCTGGTAAAGTTTTGCGAGGTTTGCCAAATATGACGGTTGCGTCTATGTTTGAGCCTGGTTCAACTCTCAAACCAATTACGGCTTTGCTTGCTTTGGAAAATGATATTTTCAAACCAGAAGATAAAATTGATTGTAACGATTATCATCTCACTTTTGGTAATAAAGAAAGAATCATCAAAGATGATCATAAATATGGAATTCTCAGTTTTAGAGATGTTATTGTTAATTCTTCAAATGTAGGGATTAGCAAAATTGCAGAAAAAGTTGGACAGAAAAAACTTTTTAACCGCCTAATTGCTCTTGGATTTCGTCATCGTATTGGTTATAATATTTCTGGCGAAATTGCTGGAAGGTTACGCAAATTATCAGATTGGCAAAGTTATTCGCTCCATTCTATCTCTTTTGGTCAGGAAATTTCGGTAACTGCTCTTCAACTTGCCAATGCATATTGTACTTTGGCTAATGGTGGAAAAGTTATGCAACCATATATGGTTGATGAAATTATAAATGAAGAACAAAAAGTTGTGCAACAATTCAAACCAAAGGTTTTGAGAGAAATATCTGACAAAAATTCTCTAAACACACTCAAACAATTTATGAAAAGTGTGGTTGATCGTGGAACAGCAGTTGAGGCAAAAATTGAGTTTTTGGATGTTGCTGGCAAAACAGGAACAGCAGAAAAAACTAATAAAGGAAAATCTGGTTACTCCGAAGATAAATACACTTCCGTTTTTGCCGGATTCTTTCCAGTCGAAAAACCTAAGTATGTAATTGTGGTCGCCTACGATGAAGCTGATTATAAATCTTATTCATATTACGCCTCGCTTTCGGCAGTTCCTACTTTTAAAAATATTGTATTAGATATCGTGAATCTTCCGCAAAATAATGTTATCTCAGCTGATTTAGAAGAAAGAACCGAATTTGTTCAAGCTCCAAATATTATCGGTTTATCAAAAAGTGAGGCGATCGAAAAATTAAACGAAAAAAATATTAAATATCAGCTAAAAAATAATGATGATGCAAATATTGTCAGCAATCAATTTCCAAAACCAAATATCAGTTACGATAAAAACGAAACTTTGTTATTAATTTTGGGAAATCCAAAAGAGAAAAATAACGATAATCTTGGCAACAATAAAATGCCTAATTTAATCGGATTATCTGTGAGAAAGGCGATTACAAAAGCATATAAAAGTTATGTTGAACTAAAAATTGAAGGAGTTGGTAAAATCTGTTCGCAATCTATTGAACCCGGTGCAAAAATCCAATCTGGAGCAAAATGTTTAGTAAAAGCAAATCTCTAAAAAAGATAATAAATAAACTACAAGAAAATGCTCAAATTAAGGAAAAGCATCATTTACCAAAATCTCAAAATTATCATAAAATAGAAACTGATTCCAGAAACGTAACAAAAAATGATCTCTTCGTTTGCATTTCTGGTTATCAAACTGATGGTCATATATTTGCAAATTCTGCTGTCAAAAATGGCGCTAAATTACTAATTGTTGAACAAAAATTGTCAAATTCCATTCCGCAAATTGTGGTTAAAAATTCTAGAAAATCTGCGGCAATTTTGGCAAATTTATTTTTTGATAATCCAACCTCAAAATTCAAATTAATTGGAATTACCGGCACAAATGGAAAAACTACAACGGCAAATTTGATTTATCAAATTTTGATAAAATTAGGCTACAAAGTTGGAATAATTGGCACTTTTGGTTATACAATAAATAATGAAAATTTCAGTTCAAAACGAACCACACCGGATATTATTGACCTGAATAAAATCTTCCAAAAGATGGAAGATACCGACTTTGTGGTTATGGAAGTTTCTTCTCACGCAATCGCATTACAAAGGGTTTTTTCGTTATCATTTGATGCAGGAATTTTCACAAATTTAACTCAAGACCATCTCGATTTTCACAAAAATTTAAAAGAATATGCTCAAACAAAATTCAAATTATTTGATTATGTAAATCGAAATAATGGAATTTCCATTGTCAATACCGATGATAAATTTGGCAAAGATTTTTTTGAAAAAATAAATGGGAAAAAATTTAATTATTCAAAAAATATTTCTGATTATCAAATTCTAAATATTGAAGCAAAAATTGATGAAAATAAGTTCACTCTCAAGAATAAAAATAGACAAATCAATTTCCAAACAAATCTCATCGGAAATTTTAATATCTATAATTTGGTGGCAACAATCTCTGTTTTAGACCAATTATTGTCAGATATTTCCTTACAGAAATTGGCTAATTTAACGAACACTTTATCCATAATTTCAGGGCGTCTTGAAAAAATAAATAATGATAAAAATATTGGTATTTTCATCGATTATGCGCACACTCCAGATGCATTAAAAAATGTATTATCTACCCTTTTCAAATTAACAAAAAAACGTATTATCACCGTCTTTGGAGCCGGCGGAGAGCGTGATAAAACCAAGCGTCCTGCCATGCTGAAAGCAGCTTTAAAATACTCCGATTTTACTATTCTTACAAACGATAATCCACGTTACGAAAAATCAGAAGAAATCATAAATGACCTTCTGAATGGAGCCAAAAAAAGTAGCAATATTTGGATAATGCGAGATAGAAAAATTGCAATTGAAAGCGCGATAAAACTCGCTCAATCTGGCGATATTGTTTTAATTGCCGGAAAAGGACACGAAACTTATCAAGCCATAAAAGGTAAAAAAATTGATTTTAATGATAAAAAGCAGGCAATCAATGCTCTTTCCAAAACAGATAATTTAAAAAATTTAGCAATTTCATTCGACCCATTAATTTTGGAATACATTTTAGATATTAGCTTAAAAACTAAACAATTTGAAATAATTACAGAGATTTCTACCGATTCACGAAATATCAAAGAAAATTCGCTCTTCATTGCCCTTAAAGGTGATAATTTTGATGGTCATGATTATGTGAATGAAGTACTTAAGAAAAATTGTTGGGCAATCGTAAACACTGATTTTCCTACACAAAATAATAGATTGATTAAAGTTCAGAATACATTAGAAGCTTATGGTAAACTTGCCAATCATTATCGAAAACTTTTTGGTGCAATTCCAATTGGGATTACTGGAACTTATGGTAAAACAACTGTAAAAGAATATTTGGGTAATATTTTGGAGGAAAATGCTCCCGTTTTGAAAACTTATGCTAACGAAAATAATTTAATCGGCTTACCAAAAACCATTTTCAAATTGCAGCCTTTTCATAAATTTGGTATCTTCGAATTAGGTTCCAATCAGTTTGGAGAGATTGCTAAACTAACCAAAATTTTAGAGCCAGAAATTGGTATTATCACAGCCGTTGGACCATCACATTTAGAATTTTTGGAAAATGAAAATGGAGTTTACGAAGAGAAATCTGCTCTTTTGCGTTCGTCTTTGAAACGAAGGTATTATCCTGGAAAAGATGAAAAATTTTTAGAATTTGAAGGTAAAACTTTCGGTTACAAAAAAAATTACAACTTTTCAATTTCTGCTGTTTCTCAAATCGAAGAAAAAACCAATTTCAAACTCAATAATGAAAATTTTTCGATTCCAACTCCATTCTCAGAATATGCTCTAAATGCTGGCATTGCTATTTCTGTTTGTCAAGAACTTGGTTTTGCTAATGAAGTTATCCAAAAGGGTCTCAATAAAACTTTAGAAATTTCTGCAAGAATGGAAATCGTAAATTCTAATCAGCGAATTTTGTTGATAGATTGCTACAATGCAAACCCAGATTCTATGAAAGCGGCAATTACTTTCTGGAAAAATTATCATCCAGAAAAGCCACATATTGCACTACTTGGCGATATGTTGGAATTAGGAGAATTGACAGAATTCTATCATAAAAAAATTTGGCATCAGTTAAAAGATATGAATTATAATATGTTAATTTCTGTTGGGAAATTGGCAAAATTGTTTGGCGCTGAACATCATTTTGAAGATGTGAATGCTCTACTGAAATCTGATATTCTTAAAAATTTGGCTGAAAATTCGGTAATTTTGCTTAAAGCTTCTCACGGAATTGAGCTTGAAAAAATAATAAAAAAGCTATAAATAGGAAGGTATTCTATGTTTTATCACATTTTCACACCCTTGATTAACCAAGAAATATTCGGTTATCACATTTTTAATGTATTCCAATATGTTACGTTTAGGGCAATTGCTGCTTTCATAACATCACTTATGTTTTCAATATTTTTCGGTCCAAAATTCATAAAATTGTTAAATAAGCATCAGGCAGTAGAAAAAATAAATAAATACACTCCAGATAAACATAAAGAAAAAGCTGGGACACCTACAATGGGTGGTCTAATTGTTATTTCTGGTTTATTGATTTCAGTATTTTTATGGAATAATCTTGTAAATAGTCACATAATTGTGATGCTTATAACAACAATTTGGTTAGGTGCAATCGGCTTCCTCGATGATTATCTTAAAAACTTTTTAAACATCAAAGAAGGACTCATCGCCAAATACAAATTGATAGCTCAAATTGCTTTAGGTTTGCTGATTGGTGGTGTCTTATACTTTGGTGTAAAAGATAATACAGCACTTACAACTATCAACTTACCGCTATTCAAAGGACTACAAATACAGTTGGGTTGGGTTTTTATTCCATTCGTTATTTTTATGATTACCGGCACATCCAACGCCGTAAATTTAACAGATGGTTTGGATGGATTAGCAAGCGGAATAGTCGCTATCACTGCTTTTGCATTGGGCATCATGGCTTATGTAAAAGGTAATTGGAATATTGCTGAATATCTCAATTTAGAATTTATCAGTAATGCTGGTGAACTCACAGTTTTTATCGCGGCGCTCATTGGAACCTTATTAGGATTTCTTTGGTATAACATAAAACCTGCAGAAATATTTTTGGGTGATACCGGCTCACTCGCTTTAGGTGGAATTTTAGCTGTACTTGCAATTCTTCTTCGTGAGGAAATTTTCTTCGCGATTGTGGGTGGAATTTTTGTAATCGAGGCACTTTCCACAATCATTCAACGCTACTTTTTTAAATATACCCGCATCAAAACTGGAAAAGGAAAACGCGTCTTCTTGTGTGCACCAATTCACCACCATTTTGAGCTAAAAGGAATTTCAGAAGAAAAAATTGTAGTCCGTTTCTGGATTATCACAACCTTGCTTGTTGCAATCGGATTGGCAACAATAAAATTACGTTAAAATGAAAATTTTCAATAGCAATTTTGGAATTTTAGGTTTAGCAAGAAGTGGAATTGCAGCTGCTTACAAAATTAAAGAACTCGGAGGAAACCCATTTTTAAGTGAATTCAAACAAGCTACAGAAATAGAAAATAGTGAACAATTAAAAAAAGATTTTGAATGTGAATTTGGTGGACACACCAATAAAATATTAACTTGCAATATTATCATTGTAAGTCCAGGAATTCCTCTTGATATTCCAATTTTAAAAAAAGCAAAAGAAAAAAATATCAAACTTTTAAGCGAAATCGAGTTTGGTTTTCAAATCAAAGAAAAATCCAGCAAAATTATTGCTGTTACAGGTTCGAATGGCAAAAGCACGACCGTAAGTTTGATTCATCATATTTTACAAAAAGCAGGATGCAAAAGCATTCTTGCTGGAAATATTGGAACAGCATTCACTTCCTTCTCGATTGAAAAACCCGGAATTGATTTCATCGTTTTGGAATTAAGCAGTTTTCAACTTGAATTGATAGATAAGTTCAGGCCCGACGTCGCCGCTGTATTGAACATTTCTCCCGACCATTTAAATCGATATGAGAATATGGAAGAATATGCCAAAACAAAATTTAATATTTTCAAAAATCAAAAAAATAATCATCTTGCAATTTTGAATTTCGACGATGAATTTACCAAGAAATATCAAAATAATATTATTGCGGAAAAAAAATATTTTTCATTAACAACTCCAAAAAATATCAAATTTCAAAATGATGCTTTATACTTTGAGAACGCTTCCATTTCATTGAAAAATGCTATTTTAAAAGGACCTCACAACATCACCAATATTATGGCTACAATTTTGGCAGTTTCTCCTTACAAAATTTCAAATAAAATCATTGCGGATTCATTAAAAACTTTCCAACCTCTTCCACATCGTATGGAATTTGTCGCAAAAATTGATGGTGTTAGTTTTTATAATGACTCCAAAGCAACCAATACAGATTCGGTTCAATATGCTTTGAAATCTTTTCAGAAACCAATCCGATTAATTTTGGGTGGAGCTGGAAAAGGTGAAAATTATTCTATTTTAACGAATGAAATTAAAAGGATAGTTTCAAAACTCTATTTAATTGGAGAAGAACGATTTGTAATGAAAAAAACTTTTAACAATATCGTTTCTTTGCAACTTTTTGATGATTTTGAAAAGACTATTTTCACGGCATTTAAAGATTCCAAAAAAGGTGATAATATCATATTATCACCAGCTTGCACAAGCTTTGATATGTTCAAAAATTTTGAAGATAGAGGCAACGCATTCAAAAAAATAGTTCGGGATTTAGCCGATGAAATCTAAAACTTATATCCAGCAATACGATTATTACATATTTGTCATTTTCGTTATTTTGATGCTGATTGGCCTTTTTATGCAATTAAATATCAGCTCGATTCGTTCCAAAATGTTTTTTTTTAATCGCCAAATAATTTGGGTTGGATTATCAATTTTCTCACTTTGGTTTGCTTTCAAAATTGTTAATTTAAAAAAAATCAGAAAATATTCTCTGTTTTTCATTTTATTAACTATCTTGTCTTTAATCGCAGTTTTGATTTTTGGAAGTGGCGTAAAAGGAGCTGTTCGTAGCATAAATATCGCTGGAATTAACATCCAGCCAAGTTTGTTTGCTAGAATCGTATTAATTTTTTACTTTGCTCATATCCTTGATAAAAAACAGAAAATTATCAAAAAAGCCACGCCAAAATTTTTTCTGCAAAATTTTTCCGCACTTATCATTATCCCAGCTATTATTTTTATACTAATTTTATTTGAGCGTCATTTCAGCACCCTCGTAATTTCTGGTTTCACCTTAATATCAATGTTATATCTTGCTAAAATTCGATATTCAACTATTTTTTCCCTTTTAGGAATTATCTTGATTATAGGAATTTTGGTAATTTCTTTTGGTCCAAAATATCGTAGCAATCGTATGGATATTTTCTATAAATATTCTCTGTTCCATTCAAATTTAGAGAATAAAAATAAGAAACTTGATAACGAGCATCAAATTAAAGAGAGCTTAATTGCCCTCTCTTCGGGAAATTTTTTTGGAACAACTCCAAAACGGGGAACCGGTAAACACTATTTTTTACCTGAAGCAAAAACGGATTATATTTACGCTATCATCGGTGAAGAATTTGGGTTTTTGGGAGCATTTTTCATCCTTATTTTATATGCTTTTCTTTTTTCTCGCTCATTTATCAATTCAAAAAAACAGAATTCTTTTTTTCTACAACTGCTGGGATTAGGTTTGGGAATGAATATTTTCTATAATGCAATCGTGAATATTGGAGTGGCAATGTCTGCAATTCCTTCTACTGGAGTAACTTTGCCATTTATTAGTTACGGTGGAACTTCACTTATTGTGAACTCTTTCACAATCGGTTTACTGATGAATATAAGTGCAAAAAGGAGAACATTATGACTAAAATTTTGATAGCCGCAGGTGGAACTGGCGGTCATATTATTCCCGCATTATCAATTGCAAAAGAACTAAAAAAAGCTGAAGTTAAGCTACTTTACATCGGCAATGAAAGCAGTATGGAAGAAAAATTAGCGAAAGATAATGAAATCGATTTTGTCGAAATAAATGTGCAAAAAATGTATCGAAAATTTACTTTTGCACACTTTAAATTTCCATTTAAACTTTTGATAAGTATCTACAAATCAACAAAAATAATTAACGATTTCAAACCTGATGCTTTTCTCGGAACGGGCGGATTTGTCAGCGGTCCAGTTGGCATTGCCGCAAAACTAAAAAAAATTCCAATTTTCCTACAAGAACAAAATAGCTATCCCGGTTTGACCACAAAATTTTTGGCAAAATTCGCAAAAAATATTTTTTTGGGAAATGCAAATGCCAAAAAATATTTACCCATCGAAAAATCTATTTTTTCTGGCAATCCAATCAATCAAACCGTAATTGAAGAAAAAGCAGAAATAGATTATGAAAAATATGGTTTGAGAAAGAACACAACCAAAGTATTCTTAACCGGTGGTAGTCAAGGTTCCGTCATTTTAAATAAAGTTTTTTTACCAATCGTAAAAGGTTTACTTAAACAAAATATAGAAATTATTTGGCAAATTGGAAAATATAGTTTTGCCGAATTCTATCCGAAAATAGAAAACATAAAAGGTGTTTATGCTTTTGATTTTACCAACGAAATGGGGAAAATTTATAATTCAACTGATTTTGTTATTGCACGGGCAGGCGCACTCAGTTTAGCAGAATTTGAAACCAAAAAACTTCCCGCCATTTTGATACCTCTCCCCTCTGCCGCTGAAAATCATCAATATTTTAATGCGCTGGAATTGAAAGAAAAAAATGTTGCTCGTATATTATTGCAAAAAAATCTGACATCGAATGAGTTGTCCAAAAATATTTTGGAAATAAGTAAAAATGTGGAAGAGATGAAAAAGAATTTTAATGAGAGCAAACATCTTGATTCAGCAAAAAGAATTGCGGAAAAGATTCTGAAAAATTTTCAGGAGAAACATTGAAAAAAAACATGTTAGGCAAAACAAAGAAAATCCATTTCGTTGGAATTGGCGGTATTGGAATGAGTGGAATTGCCGAATTGCTTTTGAATCAAGGCTTTGAAATTAGCGGTTCCGATTTGCATTTATCAGAAATAACAAAACATCTGCAATCAAAAGGAGCAAATATTTCTAAAGGTCATAATTCCAAGCTAATTCAAGATGTTGATGTCGTGGTAAAATCTTCCGCTGTAAAAAATGATAATCCCGAAATAGCTTTCGCACTTTCCCATAAAATCCCGGTAATTAGAAGAGCGGAAATGCTTTCTGAAATTATGCGAATGAGCTACGGAATAGGCATTGCCGGCACACACGGGAAAACTTCCACCACCTCGATGGTTGGAAGCATTCTCTCTGCAGCAAAACTCGAACCTACAGTTATAGTTGGTGGAATTGTGAAAAATTACGGCTCCAATAATCTGCTTGGTTCTGGAAAATATATCGTGGTCGAAGCCGATGAATTTGATCGCTCTTTTCTAACATTGAGTCCCATCATTGCAGGCATAACTAACATTGAAGCCGATCATCTTGATTGTTATCAAAACCTCGAAGGTGTAAAAAAAGCATTCATCGAATATGCCAATAAAGTTCCTTTTTTTGGAAGTGTAATAGCTTGCCTTGACGATACCGGAGTGCAATCAATTTTACCCAAAATAAATAAAAAAATATTTACTTACGGCATTTGCAAACAAGCAAATTTGCGAGCAGAAAATATTCAAATGAAAAATTTCCAATCAAACTTTGACGCATTATTAAACGGAAAAAAACTCGGAAATATCGATTTGAATGTGCTTGGAATTCACAATATTCTCAACGCACTTTTAGCAATTTCAGTAGGTTTGGAATTAGAAATTCCTTTTTCAAAAATCCAGAAAGGACTCTCTGATTACAACGGTGTTTTCCGCAGATTTGAGTTCAAAGGTGAAAAAGATGGAATTAAAATTTATGATGATTATGCCCATCATCCCACCGAAATCGAAGCAACATTAAAAGGCGTGAAAGAGAGCGTTGACAATAAAGTTATCACCGTATTTCAACCTCATCTTTACTCACGAACCAGAGATTTCTATGAAGAATTTGGACGCTCTTTTTTTCATTCAGACGTTTTAATTATTGCACCTATTTATCCAGCTCGTGAAAAACCAATTCCGGGAATTACAGGAAAATTAATAGCAGATGTTGCCGTGCAAAGCGGTCATAAAAATGTTCATTATATTAAAAATAATGACGAGATAATTAGCAAAATTAATGAACTTGCAAAATCTGGTGATTTAGTGATTACAATGGGTGCAGGCTCAATCTATAAATACGGAGAAAAATTTTTAAAAATTTAAAAGAAGGAAATAATTATGGAAAAAATAATCGATAAAAATTTGCAAAGCCCAGTATATTCAAAAAATTCATTAGCAAAATATTCCCACATTAATATTGGGAATAAGCCGAAATATCTTTTTGTCCCTAAAAATATCGACGAATTAATTGCTCTCATCGGTGATGCATTTAAAGATGGATTAGAAGTAATTCCAATCGGAGCGGCATCAAATATGCTTTTTGGAAATATTAGAAATCGTGTAATAATTGTGGACAAGAAACTACCGAAAACTCTTGAAACAAATGGAAATGAGGTTTGGGTATCATCAAATTATAAAATAAGTGATTTTATCGACAAAATGAAACAATCAACTTTGGGTGGTTTGGAATTTTTATCAGGAATTCCAGCACACATTGGTGGTGCGGTAAGTATGAATGCCGGTGCTTTTGGAAAAAACATTTCAGATTATATCGTAACTTTGGAAGTAATTAATAAAGAGGGTGAAAAAAAGAAAATCTACAAAAAAGATATCAAATTTGGTTATCGTAAAACTTCGTTAGAAGGTTTCATCACAAAAATTGGTTTTATTTTGGACCCAAAACCAAAAGAGGAAATAGAATCCGAAGTTAATAAGATTATCACTTTGCGAAAATATAAGCATCCTTACGATTTTCCAAGTTTGGGAAGCACCTTCAAAAATCCAAAAGATATCGCAGCCGGAAAATTAATTGAAGAGTGCGGTTTGAAAGGTAAAATTATTGGTGGAGCTCAAATTAGTGAAAAGCATGCAAATTTTATTGTAAACAGAAATAATGCAACTTTTAAAGATGTGATGGCTCTTATTGGTATGATAAGAACTGAAGTTTATCAGCGTAAAAATACACTTTTGAATTTGGAAATTAAGGTGATAGATTGATGACGAAAAAACGATCCGGTTCAAGTAGATTTTTTTTCTATTTCTTTTTTGGAATTTTCTTGCTATTTTTGGCGTATTATGGAATTCGTAATGTTTTAACAAAGTGGGATTTATTCACGATTGATTCTATCGAAATTTCTGGAAATCAAAATTTGGAAATTGCATTTTTGGAAAATCTATCTAAGGATTTTTTAAATACAAATCTTTTTGCGACTAATAAAGAAGATGTTCTGAAAAAATATGAAAACATTATCAGAATAAAAGATATCGAAGTTTCACGCGTGCTTCCCAATAAATTGCGTATTCGGATAATTGAAAAAATTGGAAAATTTTACATAAAAACTGTAGAATGCGATATTTTCTCCGTTGATGAAAATAAAGAAATTCTTGATAATAATCACTATATCTCAGAAAATCTCCCGATAATTAACACTGACATTTCCAAAAATGATGTCGCTTATGGAAAAATTATTACGAATAAATTAGTCGACAAAATATTTCAATTTGAGGCAAAATTGCAAAATATTAGCCCTGAATTTACAAATAATATTTCTGAATATATTATTCAAAATGATGAAATTTATCTCATCGAAAATCATACTGGACACCAAATTGTTTTGGGAAATCAAAAGTTAGAAGAGAAGATTAAATATTATCAAATAATCCAACAAAATAGAACATTTGAAGCAAATACAATCATAGATTTACGCTATGATAAACAGCTTGTAATTAGATCGGAGATACAATGAAAACTGGATATATTTTAACGGCTATCGATATTGGAACGACAAAAATTTGTGTGATTATCGCTCAAATAAATGAAGAACAAAATTTGGAAGTAAAGGGAATTGGAACCAGTAAATCGGTGGGACTCGTAAATGGAATTGTGGTTGACATCACAAAAACTTCCAACGCAATTCATGCGGCTATCAACGAAGCTGAAACGATGGCAGATTTAAAGGCAAAAAATATCTATATCGGAATTGCTGGTGAACACATCAAAAGCCAAAATACTTTGGGACGAATTTCCCTCGCTTCTGGTTCTCAAGCCTGCGAGATTACCCAAGAACACATTAATGATGCTATTACAAATTCCAAAAATAATGTAAAATTGCAACAGGGAAATGATCGCTTGGAAATCATTCACGCCATTCCACAATATTATCAAATTGACGACCAAAAAGGAATTATGAATCCTCTGAAAATGAGTGGTTTCAACCTTTCGATTTATGTTCATATCGTGATGGCAGATGGCAATTCGATGCGTAATATTGCTAAATGTGTAGAAATTTGTGGCTACAAAGTTCAAGAGATTTTTTTAGAACCAATTGCTTCTTCAAAAGCTGTTCTAAACGAAGTTGAACGCGAACTTGGTGCAATTATAATCGATATCGGTGGTGGGACAACAGATATTGCAGTCTTCTATAAAGATAGCATTAGATTCAGTGCGATTATCCCTTTTGGTGGAACAAATATCACCCAAGATATTGCAGTTGGTTTGCACACTTCTCCGCAAAATGCTGAAGATATTAAAATCAATGAAGGTTCAACCAGAGCCTCAACGGTTACGAATGATAAGATGATTGAAATTAAAGGTATTGCCGGAAGAACTGGCAAAAAACGAAAATTGCGTTATATTTCAGAAATCATCGAAGCCCGAATGCGTGAAATATTTGAAGAAGCTTATAGATTATTGGATGAGCAATATGACCTTTCCAGCATCACTGCGGGTTTAACGCTAACTGGTGGTGCATCACTTCTCAAAGAATGTGATGAATTGGCAGAAGAAATCTTCAATATGTCAACCAAAATTGGCTATCCAAATATGGAACGACTTTCCGGAACTATTGACAGATTGGAAAATCCTAAATATGCCTCAGCCGTTGGCATTTTATACCAATCTTTTGATAATCTTTCCGAAAATGATATAAAAAATATAAATTATCCATCTGCAGATCCAATCAAAAGTTTTTTAAAAAAAATTTGTGATTTTTTTGCTAAGGATTTTGCTTAAATTGAATTAATCAATTAAAGGAGCACAAATGAATGAACTTGATTTAGAAAGAGATGAAGTGCAATATGGCACAAATATCAAACTAATTGGCGTTGGCGGTGCTGGTGGTAATGTCGTGGATTCTATGATTTCAAATGGATTGCAAGGCATAGAGTTTATCGTGGCAAATACCAACATTATGGATTTGAGAAAGTCCAAATGCAAATTAACTCTTCAACTTGGAAAAGAGCTTACAAAAGGTCTTGGTGCAGGTTCCAATCCCGTTATCGGTGAAAATGCCGCATTAGAATCAAAAGATGATATTAAGAATCATATTAAAGATGCAAATTTGCTGTTTATCGCTGTAGGAATGGGTGGTGGAACCGGAACTGGAGCTTCTTCAGTCATCGCAAAAATAGCTCAAGAAATGGATATCCTTACAATCGGAATTGTGAATACACCTTTTGAAGGAGAAGGCAAAAAAAGAGCAAAAAATGCTGAAGAGGGAGTAAAAAAACTAAAAAAACATGTTGATAGTTTGCTCGTTATTCCCAACGAAAAACTCAAAGAATTTTCTGAAGATATGACGCTAATTGGTGCTTTTGAAAAAGCAAATAGTATTTTATATGAAGCGGCAAAAGCGATTACAGATATCATTCAAACAAGAGGTTACATAAATGTAGATTTTGCTGATGTGCAAACTGTGATGAAAAATAAAGGATACGCTTTGATGGGCGTGGGTGTAGGTGATGGTAAAGATAGAGCAATCGATGCCGCCGAAAAAGCGATGAATAATCCTCTCCTTTCTGATGTGAAAATTGAAAATGCCAGCGGAGTGCTAATTAATATTACTGCTGGGAAAGACCTCAAAATGAATGAATTTGAAAGTATTTTAGCACATATTATCAAACGAACTGGTGATGAAGGTGAAATGATTCACGGATTTGTGATTGAAGATAAGATGGAAGGAAAGGTTAGGGTAACGCTAATTGCAACTGGATTGGACTCTCCCGAAAATGTGGAGTTTGAAGAAAATATAAAAAATATAAATAAAGCTGATAATCAAGACGATAATGATGAAAATATCGATGATACTCTCATCCGCATCAGAAAAAATGAAAATATTAAAATTTCTAAATCTGAAGATGAAAAAGATATGCCTAACGGTCAAATGCAGATTCCAGCTTTTTTAAGAAAAATCTCTAATTAATACAACTCGATATTTCAATGTTGAGTTCATAGAAATAGAATTTAGCATAAAAAATTATTTAACAAAAACTTAACCCATTATCTCCTCGTAACTATTGTAAATATTGAAAATAATGAAACATTGTTCTTTATGAATTTAGTTAATTATTTGCATTAGTTTTACTGTGTTCTAAATCAAAAGTTGGCGTTTCGTTGAACGAAGCCAGCTAATTAATCCCAAGCAAAAGTAACAAGCCTGTTTTATCTAGTGTTTATCTACAT
>CAYQOZ010000006.1:0-35796 GCA_964419355.1 uncultured Candidatus Cloacimonadota bacterium
AAGATGCCCAAAAAGAAGATGGTAAGTGCATCTACTGCGGAAGTAAAAGTGAAAATCGTGTAATTTTTGCGAAGGCATATTAAATGAAATTCTGGATTGATAAAGACGATTTTATCTACCTCTTTCAGCTGATGAAAGCGGCTGGTATAGAAAATGATTATGACGAAATTGGAAACATCATTGATCAAGGTCGCGTTTCTGTGAACGGTGAAAATGTATTCAAACAAAGATTGAAATTGGTGAAAGATGATATTATCGAATTTAGAGACTATCACATCAAAGTTCTGGAACGCAATGAAAAAGGAGAAATTCCCCAACAATACCATCGAGACGCCAAACCAAAAGGAAATATCCGACACGGAAAACTTAAGAGTTGGAGTTCAAAACCGATTGATTCTGAAAAACAATTATTGAAACAAATTAAAGATCTTTCTTATCAATGTCATCAAAAATTATTGAGTCTAAATAAGACGATTTCTCTCGCCGAATCCTGTACTGGGGGTATGTTACAAGAAATACTAACCTCACATTCTGGTTCCTCTAAATATTTTTTGGGTGGAATCGTGAGTTATTCCGATTTGTCAAAAATAAATATCCTAAAAGTAAAGAAAAATACAATTGAAAAATTTGGAGCAGTTAGCGAAAAAACAGCAACTGAAATGGTGATGGGAATTCAAAAAATACTTAATTCAGACTATTCATGTTCTATTACTGGCATCGCCGGTCCAATCGGCGGAACAAAAGAAAAACCGGTTGGAACAGTATTCATTTCAGCTTTAAAAGCTGGAAAAATAGTTAAAATAAAAGAGCAATTTACTGGCAATCGCGATGCCATTAGAAAAAAAGCATGCATATCAGCTTTGAAAATTATTCTGACATAATTAATTATTATTTTCTTGACAATCAATCCGTAACTTGGAAAAAGGGGAGCATATGTCAATTAAGTTCTTGCTATTTACGGTTGTTTTTGTTATTTTTTTTAAAATCCAAAATGAAATTATTTTAATCTTGTTGTATTTAATGAGGAGTTAATCATGCAAAAATTTACATCAATATTGATTATATTTTTAGTTGTCTCAGTTTTCTTGAATGCTGATGTATTCAATGTTATTGAAGAAACTGAAGATTATCTAATTGTGGAATTCAACCTTCCAGAATTTGATATCAAAAAGATTGATAATACAAAAATATTTATCGATTGCAATGAAAGTTTGCAAACCGCTGAAGAGGGATTTCCTCAACTACCTTTTTTCTCCGAAATTGTCGGAATTCCAGTTGATGGCGAGATTGAAATTCAGATACTCAATAAAAAACAAAAAATAGTTCCAACTTCGGAAATAACGATTGCGAAAGGAATTCTTAAACTCGATAATTTTTCGAATAATGAAAACACTCCAACAAAAACATTTGAAATTTTTCCGGCTAATCTTGTCAAAAAGGGTCATAAAGCGTTTATCGGCGATAGAAAATTTTGTGGTATAAATATTTTTCCTTTCCAAAACATACAAAATACGAATGAATTAATTATTACTTCTAAAATTAAATTTAAAATTAGTATTTACGGCGATAAAACCGTTAGTAGAACATATTTTAACAATTCCAACTTTATTGATGACATCGGTGATTCTTTTTTTCTAAACAACGAATTTTCGCAAAAATGGAGGAAGGAGCGCGAATTAGCAACTTTCTATCCTCCTCGTTCTGGAAATCAAATTGATGAAATTCAAATTGTGGTTGATGAAGAAGGAATTTATAAAGTTGATTTTCAAATTTTGCAAGAAGTTTTGACAAATTCAGATTATCCAATTGAATTTGAAATGGCGTTTGATTTGGATAATATTGATCCTCGATTTTTGGAGTTATACAACGAATTTGGAGCGGTTCCCATAAATTTTGAAGGACAAAATGATGGCTCTTTTGATGAAGGTGATTACTTTGAATTTTTTGGTGAAAGACATTTCGGAGACGAAAGATATTCTGATGATTTTACCGCAGAAAATATCTATACTTTAAAATTACTAACCGAAAGCTATGGTAGCAGAATGGCTGTGGAAAATGGCGGATTGGGAAATATTGATTCGGACCAATTTACTGTTCCACAATCTTTTAAGCAAACGATACACTTCGAAGAACAAAATATTCACGATTATTTGGGTGCTCAATTTTCTTATACTTCACGAGATTTTTATCGAGAAGATATCTGGTTTTGGAAAAAAATGAGTGCTCCAGCTTTGGATATATTCCCTTTTGAATTGCAATACCCACACTCCTCTACCATCAGGCATTTTGACGCAAAAGTATGCCTTTTTGGTTCTACTTTTAATAAAGATGATTATGAGGAAATAAACCATTATGCTCAAGTAATTATCAATTCTTCGCAAATTGACCAACAATATTGGTTTGGTCAAAATGAACAAATATTGTCAACCGATTCGTTGGCTTTGCCTATCCCAAATCAGAATTTATCACACGGTGCAAACAACTTGTATATAAGCATTCCAGGTATTGCAGGAATGGAAAATGAACAAATTCTTATGGACTATTTTGAACTCTCATATTGGCGAGAATATAAAACTGATGAAGATTTTATCAGATTCCAAAAACCACATAATGAATCTTTGGGACTTTTCCAATTTGAGTTGGAAAATTTCTCTAATGAAAATGTTTTTGTCTATAAAATTGGAGCAAGCATTTTGGAGAATTTGCAGATTGAACCACTTTTTGAATCTGGTGAACCACCTTTTACAATCTCATTTCAAGACGAAATATTTTCCGACGATACCGAATATTATGCTGTTACAGAACAGCAGAAAAAAACGCCGAAATTCATTCGCATCAATATTCCTTCCAACTTGAAAAGTCCTACTAATTCAGCGAAATATATTATTTTAACTTTGCAAAAATTTTCCGAAAATGAGCATTTGCAATCTTATGTTCAATTGTGGGAAAGTCAGGGTATAAACACAAAAGTTGTCTATATTGAAGATATTTTTGATGAGTTTAATCATGGGATTAGATCTGTCGAAGCAGTAAAAGAATTTCTAACCTACGCCTACAATAATTGGAGTACTCCACAAGTTTCACACGTGCTAATTTTGGGCGATGGACTTACCGACGAAAGAGATAATAGTAGTAACAGAGATTACAATTTAGTTCCATTCAGAAACATTTGGGCAGAAAGAAGAGGAGCTATTGCCAGCGATAATTGGCTCGGTTGTATTGTTGGGAATGATTTTGTCCCGGATGTTAGTATCGGCAGAATTAATGTCTGGAAGGAAGAGCAAATTGAAGATGTTGTAAATAAATCGATTCATTATATAAATAATCCAAATTTTAACGACCTTTGGCACAGTCGTAGCATTTTCGCTGCCGGTGGAAATCCTAGTGAGGGAACTGCTTTTGCTAAACAAAGTGAACGCATTATAGATAAAAATTTGCCGAGCGAATATTATACCAAAAGAATTTATTGCAATACAGAGGATATCCCAGATGGTTTTGGAGGCAATACAACCGAACTAATAAGCACTATCAATGACGGTTCACTATATGTTCAATTCATGGGCCACGGTGGTGGTTATATTTGGGCAGACTACAATTTATTAAATATAGCTGATATTTCAACTTTTAATAATGAAAATTATCCATTAGTTGTTAGCCTATCTTGTTATGGATCAGCGTTTAATCTTCCTCAAAGCTCATGTATTGGAGAGGAATTGATTCTTGCTCCAGAAAAAGGTGCAATTGCTCATGTTGGTTTTACCGGTTTTGGCTATGTAAATGCAGATGAAAATTTGGGAACATATCTCACAGATGGAGTCTTCCAAAAAAACATTGATACAATTGGTGATATCGTTACTTATACCAGAGCTAAATTTTATGCCACTTACGGTGGAGGAATAGTTGGAACTGCACTCATTCACGGCTGTGCTTTGCTTGGAGATCCTATGATTAGCCTGAAACGAGTTCAAGTTGATAACGAAATTATCCTAAATCAATACAATGCAACCGAAGGTGATACCATTAATATGTCTGCCCAAGTTGGAGAAAATATTGTCGAAGGAAAATTTATCATTTTTGATGAAAATGATATTCAGCTTGACTTAGATAAATATTATCCACTATCAATATATCCAATTGATGATACCATTTCCGCTCCCTACTTTGTCGTTCCCGATAGCTCATTAACAACCAGATATGTAAAACTTTTTGCTTACGGTGATTCTCTGGAAATTACAGGCATTACAAATTTCACAGTTGGACAATCAGCAATTGTAAATTTGGAAATTATTCCAGAAAACCCAACATCTCTTGATTCTGTTTACATTACAGCAGATTTTTTTGATGAAGAGGGAATTTCTAACATCAATTGTTTTTTAGAGACTGACTCTATCTACATAAATATGGTAAATGAAGAAAATTCCAACTACATTACAAGCAAATCTATTCCACCTCGCAATCCGGGAGAAACAATCAAATTTGAATTTGAGATAGTTAATGAAATTGGCGACACCACCACGACTAAAGAATTTTCTTACACTGTTGCAGGTTGTGATTTGGGAATTCAACATATCGAATTAACCGAATTTAACTATGCACCTTCAGTTAAGCTGCTTTTGCAAAATACAGGTTCAATAGATTCTGACTTCACCAATATCAATTTGTATAGTGTGTATGATACAACATTGATTTCGACGATTAATATTGAGTCAATGACTGAATTTGAGTCAAGATGGATTTATCTTCCAATTCCAATATTAAACAATAAAATACAGTTTGAAGCAATAGTTAACGAAAATCAAGCAAATTTTGGAGAAATAAATTACAATAACAATTCCATAACTTCTGAATTTTACGAAATAAATATGTTTGAAATTGATGGCGATTTAACTTCTTATGCAACAAGTTTCGATGGAAATTTGGAATGCACTTTTGATGCTGACATTATTCCTGAACCTGCAATATTTTACATCAATAATCTTGATGAAAAAACTCCGATGAATCAGCCAGATGTTGAAAATATTCTACTTGCAAATGGCACCAGTTCTCAAGCTTATGAAATTGGCACTCTAAATCAAAATGTTCTCGCAGATTCTTTGGGGCATTTCATCAATGACCAAACCGCTACTTTAATATTTAATTATCATCCAACTGATTCCCTCACTCAAGCGATGGCAAGTGAAAATAACTTTTATGTTTATCGTTGGGAAGAAAATTTCCAAAAATGGTTATATTCGGGTGGTGGAATTATTGCGGAAAATAAGGTTGAATTTGATATAGATCAGATTGGTATCTACACCATTTTACAAAATAATGATGGCAGAAAACCATACATCGAAGCGAATGTGGAAGGACAAGAATTTACACAAAGTATGAATTCCGACCAGGGTCAAGAATTCACAAATGGTGGTTATATTTCCAAAAATGGAATTATCTCTTTTTTGCTGCTGGACACAAATGGAATTGATTTATTTAATAATCATATTTCGCTCTACCTATCTGATGGCACCGAAACTACCGAGATTGACGAATCAAAATATTCTCTTTCACCCACTCCCGGAAATCTTAGTTATGTTCCACTGAAATATCCTTTAGATAACCTCGCAGTAGGAGTTTACTTTCTAACATTAGATTGTTTTGATGTTAATGGAAATTCAAATTCGTTGGAAATTGAATTTGAGGTTAGTGATGAATTTGAGGTGCTAAATTTCGCCAATTATCCCAATCCTGTTAAAACGCAAACTTATTATCAAAATAACGAAGGTAATACTCGCTTCACTTATGTGCTTACCGATGATGCAGACAAGGTTACAATCAGGGTTTACACTGTAAGTGGACGTCTAATTAAGACTTTCAAAAATTGTCCTACCTCAGTTGGTTATCACGAATATCCTCGCACCGCAAGAGGTTGGGATTGTAAAGATAAAGATGGATATTATCTTGCAAATGGTGTTTATTTCTATCGAATAACAGCAAAAAAGGGAAACAAAATAATTGAAAAAACGCAAAAAATGGCTATTCTAAAGTAAGGAATTATGAAAAGAATTTTAATCTCAATTGGAATTATTTGCATTGTTGTTAGCTTATCAGCTGGCCGATACGCCGGTGATTTTTTGGTAATAGGCACCGGAGTTCGAGCCGCCGGAATGGGCGGAGCTTTTGCCGCAGTCGCCGATGATGGGTCTGCAATTTATTGGAATCCGGCAGGTTTATCTCAAATTAAAAATATGGAAATTGGCTTAATGAGAGCATTTTTGTATCAAGGGCTTGCCTTTTATGACAATTTTTCTTACTCTCAACCCCTTCCAAATAATGTTACAATCGGAGTAAATTGGACTCGACTCACAATTGATGATATTCCCATATTTTCTGAAGAGTGGCTAATATATAACGTGGATTATCGTTCCTCTTTCAAAGAATTTAATCTTCCCGGTGTTCCAGATGGATTTATGAAAAGTACTGACGATGTCGTGCAATTTGCTTTTTCAAAGCATGTTCATTATGATTTGAATTTGGGTTGGTTGTTTTTTGATTTGCCATTCGATTTGAATTTTGGTGCAAATATCAAATACATAAAGAGAAAAATTGACGAAAATATGGGAAGCGGTACTGGTTTTGATTTTGGTTTCTTGGCAAAAACAGACCTTGCTATTTTATTCGAAAAAGATTGGTTAGGCAAAATTAAATTTGGGATTAACTATCAAGATGTTGGTGGCACTACAATTACGTGGAATGTTGAAGATGATTCATCCGATAGAACTGATGAAATTTTATTTAATACAAAAGTAGGAGTCGCTGTATATCAACCGTTAAAACCTATTAATTCTACGATTATACTCTCGATGGATACCGATTATATTTACGGAAAAACTCGTCATTTTGGTTTTGAATTTATATACAAAAATATTCTGGGAGTTCGAACTGGATTATATCAGAAGAATTTTTCAGCTGGAATTAGTATCAAATTTTATGACTTTAATGTTGATTATGCTTTTGTAACAAATACGCTGGCAAATACAAATCGAATCGGCTTGCGAATCAATTTCTGATTAGGAGGAAATTATGTTTAAAATATTCTTCATTCTTTTATTATTGATAATAATCCTCGTGGGATGTTCCGGCGAAGAAGGTTTTGAAATTGATACCACTCCCCCACTTAAAGCAAATTTAATACACCATCTCGGCGATACTGGAGATGTGGTAGGAGATTCCATTTGCAATTATATCGACCCAAATAATACTGAACGAGAAATGAATGGTATCGATGCTGTGCCAGAAGGTAATAAAATCCAAATTCAATGGGAGCCAATCCAAGATTCCGATATTGACTACATCCGCATTATGAGATTTACTCAAGAAGATTGGGACGAAAATACTAACACAATTGATTTTATAGTTTGCGTTGACTCGATTGAAGTTCCTAATAATCCATTTTATTTAGATGATAATCCGCCTATCGAAAAAAATCTTTTTTACTTTATAGATTTGGTCGATTTTGCTGGCAATTCTACCGTTTCTGATACAGTGTGTTACAAACTCGTAGACAAACCGTTGTTATCTTCAACTCAAGTATATCCAGACTCTATCTTATTTGAATGGACGAATGAAGCTGCAGAAATTATTTCTCGCAGAATTTTGCTTTTTGATAGCAATCATGATTTAATTTGGTCTTTGGATCCAAATGATCCAAACCCAGAAGATCCTGATGCAATGCCAATCAAATATACTGGAGATACTCTTGAACCCGGAAGTAACTATTCTTGGCGAGTCGATGTTTTTGGTTCTGATGTTTTTACAGAACCAATTCAGGGAACATCTTATCTTGTTAAAACTGGGGCAGAATCTGAATATCAATATTTTACGCGTTAATTAATTAGCTTGACGCACAATAATTCAAATTTTTTTTGGTAAGTTCGTAATTTAAAAGGAGAAAATAGATGAGAAAATCGATAGCTATAATATCATTATTATTGGTGTGTGCTTTCCTCTTTTCACAAACAGAAAGTGTACCTTTGGGCGGATATAATCCCGCCTCAATTTATCAATATTCAGGAACACTTTCCGGAACGGAACAACTCAAAATAAGAACTTATATTTGGGGACAAGTTCAAAAACCGGGACTTTATATTGTTCCAGATAACACAGATCTTTTAACTTTAATATCATCGGCGGGCGGACCCACCGAGAATGCTAAACTTTCAAAAATTAGGATAATTAGAACAACAACAGAAAAAGAAGAGATAATTTGGGTTGATCTTAATAAATATTTAGAAACAGCTAATCAAAATTTAATTCCAATTCTTAAACCTGGCGATACAGTTGTCATCTCCGGTTCTACTTATTATGCTTTCACAAAAGTAGTGGATTGGCTCTCGCAACTTGCTATTATTCTAAGCGTTTATGTAGCTATAAATAGTGTTAAATAATTGAGGAAAAATGGAAAATCAACAAAATCAATATTTGAATGAAGTGGAAGAACAAGAGATAAGAATCTCCGATTATATAAATATTATTCTCCGATTTAGATGGGTCGTTATTTTAATCTTTCTGGTGGTGATGGTTGTAACGAGCATTTACACAGCAAATTCTGCTCGGATTTATCAGGCAAGTTCAAAAATCTTGGTTGAAGAAAGATCTACCGACAACTTTCTGGTGCCATCTTTTAATAACACTAATTCTACTATAAATAACAATATTCACATTTTGAAAAGTCGACCAGTTATTCAATTAACATACCAAATATTACATCAATCACCACTTTTTAAAACTTTGCCAATTGCAAATTTAAGTAAAAATGCTTCTCACGTTGGATATATTCGAGGAAGATTAGAAGTAGAAACTGAACGCGAAACAGATATTCTCTCCATCAACTTTCAATCTACAAATCCGGTTGAAGCAAAAGAGATTGTAAATGCACTGGCAAACGCTTTGAAACAGCAAGATACAAATTATGCTAGAACTGAATTTCGTAATACGCGCATTTTTCTCTCCAACCAGCTGGAAGATCAAGAGAGAAAATTGCAAAATGCTGAAGAAGATTTGAGATTATACAAAATTGAAAATGGCGTCTCTTTACTTTCTGAAGAGACAATTAGATTGATTGAGCAATCTTCCAACTTGGAAGCAATGTTATCTCAAGCTGGAACGGAATTAAGCGTGGCAGATAATCATTTAAAATTCTTAAAAAAAGAATTAAGCCAGCAAGATTCACTATTGACCGATGTAAATTCGGTTTTGAACACTCCTTTTTTGGAACAAATTAAAAAAGAAATTGTTCAAAAACAAGCTCAATATGTAAATTATCTAACCAAGTCTGAATACAGTGAAACTCATCCAGAACTTATCGCACTAAAAAATTCTATTGATAATACAAAAAATAAATTGGACGAGGAAATTCAGCGAACTTTATCTGTAAAAGCCGGTTCATCAGATCCGTTAATCTATCGTTCATCTTTGATTGGGAGTATTTCTAAAGCACAAATTGAACAAAACATTAAATCCTCCAAAGTAAAAAGTCTCCAAAAAGCAGTAGAAAGTTATGATGCACAAATGTCTGTTTTGCCAGATACTGAAGTTGAATTGGCTCGTTTAGAACGAAACTCCAAAATTAATGAAAAAATCTATTCGATGCTGATGGAAAAATTTGAGAATGCCAAAATAGTTGAAAAATCGAAAATTGGTTCAATCCGAATTGTGGAAGAAGCCTTGGCTCCAAGCAGCCCAATAAAACCAAATGTAAAGATGAACATGCTAATCGGTTTAGTTTTTGGTATTGGTGCGGGATTTGGTATGACTCTATTTTTACATTCTTTGGATTCCAAAATAAGAACTTTTGATGATGTACGAAAATACGTTAATGTCCCAATTTTGGGCACGATACCATTTATTAATGTATCAGATGAGGACTTGGAAAAAACGCAAGCGTTAATAAAAACTACTACTGGTGAGGAAAAAACTAATTTCACTTCAATTCATGAACAAATGCAATCGAGGTTAGTTACTGCTTATGCCCCTAAAGCATCTGCCTCTGAGGCTTTTAGAATTTTGCGAACAAGCATTCTTTCAAAACGAAAAAATACTGATTCATTCTCAATTCTTGTAACAAGTGCAGGACCAAAAGAGGGTAAATCTTTAGTAATTTCCAATTTATCAGTAACACTCGCCCAAATGGATGCAAAAGTGGTGCTCGTCGACCTTGATCTCAGACGCCCAATGCAACAAAAATTGTTCCACCTTGATAAGAAAAAAGGTGTGAATGAATATATGATGGAAGACGACGCAAATATTTTTGATTACATCAAAAAAACTACAGTCAAAAATCTGGATTTGATTACCAGTGGTATCATTCCACCAAACCCTTCTGAATTATTGGCTTCCACTAAAATGATGCATCTAATTGAACAGCTAAAAGAAAAATATGATTATGTCTTGCTAGATTCTCCGCCTGTTATTGCTGTTACTGATTCTATGGTTTTGGCAAAACACGTTGATATATTGACATTAATTGTAAGGGTAAAACAATCAAATAAAAAGGTTACTAGAATTGCTAAAGAATTACTTGCCAACGTCAACATAAATGCTGCAGGAGCAATAATAAACGGCATTAAACCTCATAGCTATTATAGTAGTTATGAATATAATTATTACTACCATTATTACTACGGAGATGAAGATAACAAGTCCTCTAAACCTAAATTCTTACGCAAAGATTAATCTATTTCTTGACGTTCTGTTAAAAAGAAAAGATGGATTTCACAATATAAGATCGATATTCTCTGAAATCGAACTTTTTGATGAACTTAATTTTACTTTGACAAAAAATGGGCACATCAAAATTTTGACCGAAAATAACTTTGTAAGTGTCCAAGATAATCTAATTTACAAAGTTGCGTTCTTTATCAAAAAATTTTATAGCGTGAAATATGGAATAAAAATCGAATTGAAAAAGAATATCCCCATCGCGGCTGGTTTGGGTGGTGGTAGCAGTAATGCGGCTACAACAATAAAAGCTTTATCGCAAATTTGGGGTTTAAATTTTTCTTTAGCAGAAATGCACAAAATCGCTTCCAAGTTTGGCAGTGATATCAACTTTTTTCTTGCTGGTGGTTCCGCTTTAGGCGAAGGACGGGGAGAGAAATTAAAAAAGTTGGAAATAGATGAGATTTCCAACTTATTTTTGGTTAATCCCGGCATTCAAATTGCGAGCAAAGAAGCTTATGAATTGACTGATATTACCGAAGAAAATATGAATTGGAAATCATTCTTAACTAAACAAAATACAAATTTTTATTTTAACAAGTTAGAAGAGGGAATTGCAAAATCTTATCCTCTTATTAAAGGGATAATTGAATTTTTGAAAAATAATGGAGCGAGCAATTCTATTCTATCTGGAAGCGGTGCGACAGTTATAGGATTTTGTCCTGATAAAAAAACAGCTCTTAAATTTGCAAAATATTATTCTAAAAAAAAATATTGGAATATAATAACAAAAACTAAGAAAGGAGAACGAGATGAAAATTACAGATGTTAAGATTTTTCTGAGAGACAGTAATCAATTGAAAGCGTTTGCCAATATGGTAATCGACGATGCCTTTATTGTGAGAAATATCAAGGTTATTGAAGGTGAGCACGGTTTGTTTGTTGCGATGCCCAGCAGAAAAGTTAAAAGTGGTGAATATCGTGATATCGCACATCCAATCAACACAGAAACGAGAAAATTGATTGAAGAAGAGATTCTTGCAAAATACGATGAAGTTCTGAAAGAAACCCCTGATAATCCTGAAACTGAAATTGAAAAAGGTGAAGACGAAAAATAGATGCTCACAAAATTAAAGATTTTTACCGGAAACGCAAACAGAAAGCTGGCAGAAGAGATTGCACAATATGCCGGCATTCCTTTGGGAAATGCTGAAATTTTCAAATTTTCCAACGACAATACTTTTGTTAAAATTAAGGAAAATGTGCGCGGGGCTGATACATTCATAATTCAGCCAACTTGTTATCCTGTAAATGATAGTGTTATGGAACTATTCATTATGATTGATGCTCTGAAGAGAGCGTCGGCACAGAAAATTAGTTGCGTAATTCCAATCTTTGGTTATGCTCGGTCGGATAAAAAAGATCAAACAGGCATTCCGATTACAGCAAAATTAATTGCAGATTTACTAACGACTGCAGGTGCAGACAGAGTAATTGCGATGGATTTGCATTCGGATCAAATCCAAGGTTTTTTTAATATTCCGGTAGACCATATTTTTTCCACACCGATATTTACCAGATATTTCAAAACTATTTTAGACCTTTCAAATACCGTTGTAGTCTCACCAGATACCGGTGGAACGGCTCGAGCCAGAGCTTTGGCAAAAAGGTTGAATTGTACAATAGCTGTAGGTGATAAGAGAAGAATTGGCAATGATGACCAAGCAGATATTTTGAGCGTTGTTGGAAATGTAAAAGATAAAAATTGTATTTTATTTGATGATATAATCGATACTGGTGGTAGCTTATGCAAAATGTCTCATGTTCTGATAAAAAACGGAGCAAAGAAAGTTTATGCTGCTGCTGCTCACGGAATTCTTTCGGGAAATGCAATTCAAAATCTGGAAGAATCACCCATTGAGAAATTGTTTATCACAAATTCGGTTCCATTATCGAATGAAAAGAAAAAATGTAAAAAAATAGTTCAGCTTTCGGTAGCAGAATTATTGGCAACAGCAATAAAAAAAATTCATAAAAAAGAATCTCTAAGTATTTTATTTAGATAAATTCTTACCCACGAAGTGGGATATTCAACGGAGGAATAATGAACATAAAAATCAAAGCCGATTTGAGAGAAATTGGCAGAAAATCTGTATTGAAAGACTACAGAAAAAATGGCTTTATCCCTGCTGTAATATATAAAGCAGGTGAAAAAGGAACCAATATTTTGCTTCCTGATTTAGAATTCAAAAAGCTCTATAAAAAAGCAATTGGAGAAGTTGCTTTTTATGAGATTGCGGTAAATGGAAATGAGATAACCACAGTTCTGAAAGAGAAGCAAATTGACCCTGTTTCCAGAGAATTCGTGCACCTTGATTTTGTTGAACTTCTCGAAGGACAAAAAATAACTTTAGATGTTCCCCTAAAATTCATGGGAACTCCACTTGGCGTTGAAGAAGGTGGTATTATCGACATCATTCTGAGAAGTATCAAGGTAACCTGTTTACCAAAAAATGTTCCAGATAACATTGAAATCGATATTTCAAATATGAACGTGGGTGAATCAATCTATTTTGGCGACCTTGATTTGGAAAATTTAGAAACTGATATTTCCGATGATTCTGCTATTGTTAATGTAGTTGCGGCAATGTCTGAAGAGGAATATGAAGCAAGTCTTGAAGCAAGTCTTGAAGCTGAAGAAGAAGAAATCGAAGCTCTCGAAGATGAGGTAAAAGAAGATAAAGCAGAAGAATCCGAAAAAAGTGAAGATAATTCTGACGAGGAAAAATCTGAAGAAACTGATAAAGAATAATGAAATTAGTTGTTGGGCTTGGAAATCCAGGAGAGAAATATCAGCGTAATCGGCACAACATCGGATTTCTAATTCTGGATAAATTAGCCGATTCTTTGAAACTAAGTTTCAAAAAGAAAAAGAATTTCGACTACGCATCATTTAACGATGCGATGTTTATCAAGCCAAAAACATATATGAATAGAAGTGGTGGAGCGGTTACAGCGGTGATGACAAATAATCGTATAGACGATATTTTGGTCATCGTGGATGACATTAATCTTCCGCTCGGCGAAATTAGATTGCGAAAAATGGGCGGTTCCGGAGGACATAACGGACTCAAATCTATAGAAACTTCTTTGGGAACAAATGAATATAAACGACTCCGAATTGGAGTTGGTGCTCCCGAAAATCAAGATTTATCTGATTTTGTCTTATCTAATTTTTCCAAAAATGAAAAAAATATATTAGATTTAATATATGAATTTACACAAAGTTTATTAGAAGAATATATTGATTTTGATTTCGACAAAGTGGTCGAAAAATTTAGTAAATATAAAAAATCCTATTCTGAAAAAATCATAAAATTTCAGGATCGATAGGTAGTAATTTTGCTACCATAAAAAAAAGACCAAAGGAGGAATAAATGCTTAAAAAGTATGAAAGCATGGTTATTTTTGCACCAAATTTTAATGATGAAGATGTGAAAAAAGAGAATGAAAAAATTCATGACTTTATCAAAGAAAATGGTGGAGAAATTTTGGATACCGCTGTATGGGGAAAAAATCGATTTGCCTACCAAATAGACAAATTTGACGACGGTTTCTATTTCGTGAATTATTACAATTTCGATACAGAGAAACTAAAAAAATTAGAAAACTATCTAAAATTGAACGAAAATATTATCAGATATAATCTGTTAGTATTAGAGTAAAGGAGATATTATGGCAAAAGATTTACGCTTTCCAAGAGTGAACATAATCATTATTAGTGGCAGACTGACGCGTGATGTAGATTTAAAATACACTCAAAGTGGAACACCAGTTGCAGGTCTATCGATAGCCTTTGATAGAGCTTATCAAAAAGATGGTGAATGGGTTCAGGAAACAAGTTACATTGACGTAACCGTCTGGAGCACTCGCGGTGAACAATGTGCTCAAGAATTGCATAAAGGTAGCCCTGTGTTAATTGAAGGTTACTTGCAAACGCGTTCTTATGTTGATAAAGATAATAACAACAGAAAGGCAACCTCAATCGTTGCCAGTAGAGTTAATTTTTTAGAGTGGAATGAATCTCGCGGAAATAATGAGAATGCCACCTCTAATAATAACTCAAAACCTCAAAGAAATGAAAATGAAAAAGCGAAGGCAAACATCACCGATGATGATGTTCCTTTTTAAATTTAGGAGTAAATAATGGTAAAAAAAGATAGTAAAGATAAGAAAAGTTACCAAAAAAAGAAATTTGATAAAAAGAAATTTGTTTACAAAAAAAAGATCTGTTTATTCTGTAAAAATCCTGATATCAAAATAGATTACAAAGATATTGGTTTGATGAAAAGATTTATCGTTGATAATGGTAAAATATCTCCTCGCAGATTTACAGGCACTTGCACAAAACATCAGAGAAGAATTTCCAACGAGATAAAAAAAGCACGCCAGATGGCTCTGATTAAATACACAGATAGACATTAATTGTGATAATAATTGCAATACTTTCCGCAATTATAGGAATGCTTTCCCCATTTTGGGGGTTGATCTTTATATTAGCATATGGAGAAAAATACTGGAATAAAAAAAATAATTTTTACCTGATTTTTGTGGCCGTATTAGTCGCATTATTCATTGGAGAAATTATTGAAACATTAGCTCTTTTCGATATTCTAATCGGAGTTGGTCTTACTTCTTTGCTTTACTTCACGACTATACACAAAACATTTGATTATTTAAAAACAATCTTGACTGCATTTTTCTTGAATGTAGTTTATGGATTGCTTCGTCATCTAATATTTGGCAAAGAATATATTCAAACATTTCGGCAAATTCTGTTTGAACATAAAGAGCTCTTAATTACCCATTTTCAAGATAAACCGGAACAACTTGTTTTGGTTACAGAATTTATTGAAAAAGCGAGTAGCCTCTTTTCAAAATATTATGTTGGAATTGGGATAGCAACAGTAACGATTGCTCTTTATCTTGGTTCATTGCTGATTTCCAAGAAAAGCAACATTGCTTGGGAACACAAAAAAAATCGCCTTCCTTTTGGAATTGTTTATGTCTTGATTGTAAGTTTGGGATTATTGTTGATTCCAAAAACATCAATTATTGGCGGGAATTTAATAATCATTTTAATTCCACTTTTTTTGATTCAAGGAAGTTCCATTTTGGATTTTTTTTGGGGAAATTATTTCCGAAAATCGAAGTTTTTGCTTATTTTGCTTATTTTTTCTCTTGTGCTAAATTATTATATTTTATTATTAATCGCATTGATTGGAATGATTGATGTGTGGTTTGATATCCGAAAAATAGATTCTGTGGAGGAATAAATGAAAGTTATCTTAGCTAAAGATATAAAATCACTCGGTGAAGCCGGTGATGTTGTGAAGGTTGCAAATGGTCATGCCAGAAATTATTTACTACCAAAAAACTTTGCCTTTCTGGCTACAAAACAAAATCTTTCTAAAATTGAAAATATTAAGAAAGAGGCGGAATTGATAAAACTTGCACTGGAAAATGAAAACAAAGCTATCATCAAACAAATTGAAGATGTGGAATTACTCTTCGTCAGAAAAGCAGACGAGGAAAATCATCTATTCGGTTCTGTTTCCGAAAATGATATTGTGAAAGCTTTGCAAGAAAAAGAGATTAGAATACACAGCAGTAATGTCGTTCTGGAAAAGCATTTAAAAGAGATTGGAGATTATGAAGTTGAAATTCATTTTTCTCAAGATATCAAAGGAAATCTCAAAATAAAAGTTAACAAAGAATAGCATTTTTTGTAAATTCATATTTTGAAAAATGGAGGTAATTTTGCTAAAAAAAATTATTAATATTTTAGGTTGGGTCGTATTGTTGTTCGCTTTTGGATCGTTGGGTCTAAACTCAGATGATAAAATATTTGGATTTTTTCTCTATTTAACAATATTTGCAATGATTTTTGGAGCAGTATATTATTACAACAAAAACCATCATCGTAAATTGGAGACTAACCCAAAAACAGTAGCTCTAATTCAAAAAACAATTGGTGTTATTTTGTTTGTTATTGCCCTTATTAGCCCGATAATTTCGTTCAGAAAAATAGGACTCCCATTTCTTCCAAATCTATTAATGATTATCATTACCGCTCTTCTCATCACTTTGGGAATTGTGGCAGTTTTATTGATTAATAAAGGAAATTATCATAAAATTATGGGTTACGGTTTGCTGATAATATTATCATCAATTCCAGCAATTTTTGCAATAACTTACTTTGAACAATATTTTCCAAATGCCTACAATGCTTTGGGAACATCGTATTGGGCAATTGTGTCAATCTCCATTTTTTCTTGGTGGGGATTCACTGTGTTTTTTGAAAAAGAGTAGTCCAAAATTTTTGCATCATGAATTTCACAACTACCGATACAGCAATCCAAAAACTCGTTTATAAAATTGCTGGAGAAGAAAATAGAGATTTCATTTCACTCGCTTTCGGTTGGAAAAAAATAGTTGGCAAACTTCTTGCCGAGAGAGCTTTTATTCACAAAATTGAAAATAATACTCTCTTTGTTGCCGTTACCAACAATGTTTGGATGCAGGATTTGGTTCTGAAAAAACAGATGATAAAAGCTAAAATTTTTGCTCAACTCAAAATTGAAATTTTTGATATTGTCTTTTTTATTACTTCCAATCCAACCCAATATAAAGTGATGTAGATTATGATTAAAATTGCACCTTCAATATTGTCTGCCGATTTTATGAATTTGGAAGATGACATAAGCAGAGTTCAAAAAGCGGGAGCAGATATTCTACATCTGGATGTAATGGATGGTCATTTTGTGCAAAATCTTACTTTTGGAATGCCCATCATTAAGCAAATTAAAGAAATTGCCAAAATTCCGTTAGATGTCCATCTGATGGTTTCAAATCCTGAAATTTATCTAAAACAACTGGGAAAATGGAATATCGAATATGTCTCTTTTCATCAAGAAATAGCAAAAGATTTGCATAACAAAATTTCTGTTTTGAAAAAATATAATGTAAAAGTTGGAATTGCTTTAAATCCAGCTACACCAATTGATACGATTTTTTCTCTAATTAAAGAAATTGATTATGTGCTTTTGATGAGTGTAAATCCCGGCTTTGGCGGTCAACCTTTATTAGATTTAATTTATCAAAAAGTCACTCAATTAAGAGAATATTCTGATAAATATAATCCAAACTTGAAAATCGAAATTGATGGTGGCGTGAATGCAAAAAATGCTGGAAAATTAAGCAAATGTGGTGCTAATATTTTAGTTGCTGGTTCGTATATTTTTGGAAATGATAATTATTCCAAACAGATACAAAGTTTAAGAAACTGACGGGAAAGCAAATGTTCAATAAGTTATCGGAACGATTAGACGGAATTTTTAAAAAGCTAAAAGGGCGCGGCAAGCTCTCTGAAAAAAATATTCAAGAGACAATGCGTGAAGTTCGGCGTGCACTTTTGGAAGCTGATGTAAATTTCAAAGTTGCAAAAAAATTCATTACAGAAGTTAGCAAAAAAGCTGTCGGAACTGAAGTAATGAAAAGCCTTACTCCCGGTCATCAAGTTGTAAAAATCGTTCATAAAGAACTTAAAATATTGATGGGTGATAAAACCTTCAAAACCAAATTACACGATAATCGACAAAACAAAATTATGTTGGTTGGGTTGCAAGGTTCCGGAAAAACTACCAGTTGTGCCAAATTGGCAAATTTCTACCGCAAACAATCACTCAAGCCAAGTTTGGTAGCTTGCGATGTTTATCGTCCCGCCGCAATTGAGCAACTAAAAGTTCTGGGAAAACAACTTAATATTCCTGTTTTTTCAAATGAAAAATCAAAAAATGTGATAAAAATTGCTACTAAAGCTTTAAAAGAAGCTGACAAAGCAAACTCCAATTTGGTAATTTTCGATACTGCTGGTCGTCTTCATATCGACAAAAAACTTATGAAAGAGTTGCATGATATCAAAAAAGCGATTAAACCAGATTTCATATTTTTCGTTGCCGATGCGATGACTGGACAAGATGCTGTAAACTTTGCCAAAATTTTCAACGACCAGCTGGAATTTGACGGTGTAATTTTGACGAAAATGGATAGCGATGCGCGTGGCGGAGCAGCAATTTCTATTAAAGCGGTTACCGATAAATCAGTCGCTTTTGTGGGAACTGGCGAGAAACTTTCCGATTTAGAAGAGTTCCACCCTGACAGAATGTCAGACCGAATTTTGGGAATGGGAGATATTCTCAGTTTAATTGAAAAAGCTGAACAAACTGTCGATCTGGAAGAAGCTGAAAAACTGGCAAAAAAGCTCAAAAAAAATCAATTTACTTTTACAGATTTTCTCTCACAATTGCAACAAATTCAGAAAATGGGTCCAATTGACCAGCTGATGGGTATGATGCCAGGGATAAACAGTAAAGCTTTGAAAAACTTGAACGCTGATGAAAAAGATATCAAACATATCGAGGCAATTATCTACTCTATGACAGTGGCAGAGCGAGAAAAACCGGCGATTATCAAAGGTAGTAGAAGGCAAAGAATTGCCAAAGGAAGTGGAACTTCCATTCAAAGTGTAAATCGTTTGCTGAAGCAATTTGAGCAGATGAAAAAAATGATGAAAAATTTTAATGGCAAGAAAATTTCTGGAGCTGGAATGATGCCATTCTAAAATGATGTAACATCAGAACTTTAAATCATTAAATAATAATGTTTTATTCTGAGTTTCAGAAGATAAAGTTCTTGACGTCTCAATGGCTAAAAAAAAATTAATTTTCATTCTGAAGAGAATATTGAACTTAAATATAAGGAGTTAAAATGGTAAAACTAAGACTTAAAAGAATGGGCAAAATTGATGCGCCTTTCTATAGAATCGTAGCATTAGATTCTCGCAAAAAAAGAGATGGAATCTATCTTGAATCTTTGGGATATTATGACCCAAAAACCGACCCGCTAACACTGAAGGTGGATATTGAAAAGGCAATAAAGTGGTTGGAAAAAGGTGCACAACCTTCCGATACAGTAAAATCTCTGTTTCGCAAAAGTGGCGTAATGGAAAAATGGCACATCATGAAATTCGGTGAAAAATCTGTAACTAAAAAAACCATAAAGAAAGTAGAAAAAAAAGAAAAAATGGTTGAAAAGAAAACAGCAAAAAAAGAGAAAGTAGCTGAAAAAGAAGAAGTACAAGAAAAGAAAACTGAAGAAAAAATAGCTACGAAAGAGACCGAAAAATAGGAGTCCGTAAATGATAGAATTAATAGAATTCATCGTCAAAGCTCTGGTTGATGACTCTTCTGCTATCAACATCACAGAAGTAGAAGGTGATAAAACCACGGTTTTCGAACTACGAGCGGCTAAAAGCGATATCGGTAAAGTAATTGGTAAACGCGGTAGAACAGTCGGTGCAATTCGCACAATTCTAAATGCAATTTCTGCACGACAAGGAAAACGGACAGTATTGGAAATAGTTGAATAAATGCAGATAACAGACCTTGTTGCCATCGGCAAACTGGGGAATAAAATTGATGAAAATGGATTTATTCCATTCATCAAATATGATAATTTTCAAGAAAATTTTTTAACTGATATTTTTTTGATCTTTACAGATAATAGAGTGAGATATGTAACTGTGATTGAGACTTTAAAAAATAAGGTTCTCAAAATAAAATTTGATGATGAATATTCTACGCAGGAAGCTATCGAAGCTGGCAGCGTGAAAGTTGCTATTCCCAAAAACTTGATATTGCAAACTTCGGAAACAGATAAGCAGACAAAAAACATTGGAAAAGACTTGATTTTTGAAAAAAAAAATATCGGTAAAATTATTGATGTTTTTTCTAATCTAACTCAAGATATTTTTGTTGTGAAACTGAAAGAAGGTAAAGAAATAATGATTCCAATCGTAGATTTTTACATTGAAAGCAATACAGATAATTCCATAATTGTCAAAAATATTGAAGGACTTTTGACATTATGAGAATTGATGTGCTTACACTTTTTCCCGAAATATTTGAGAATTTTTTGCAAACAAGTATGGTGGGTAGAGCGATAAAACAAAAAGCAATTAACGTTGAAATTACCAATATTCGCGATTTTACAGAAGATAAACATCACCAAACAGATGATTATCCTTACGGTGGTGGAGCTGGGATGGTGATGAAACCAGAGCCAATCTATAAAGCTATCAGGTATGTTCAAAATGGCGAAGATGTTCCGGTGATTTATTTCACGCCACAAGGAAAACTTCTCAAACAAAATATCGTGAATAAATACAGCCAGTTAAAGAGAATTATCATCTTGTGCGGACACTACAAAGAGATTGACCAACGCATTCGGGATATGTTGGTTACTACGGAACTATCTGTCGGAGATTATGTTCTTTCTGGTGGTGAAATCCCAGCAATGATTTTGATAGATGCGGTATCGCGTCTACAAGATGATGTTTTGGGAGATATTAGTTCAGCTTTGAACGATTCCCACCAAGATAATCTTTTAGGTTGCCCACATTATACCAGACCACCCGAATTTATGGGAATGAAAGTTCCAGAAATTTTGCTTTCGGGAAATCATAAAAAAATTGAGAAATGGCGAGAGCAAAAAGCGATTGAAATAACTCAAAAAAATAGACCTGAACTTCTATAATAAATATGCAGAAAATTTATGTGGGTTTGGTGCACAATCCGGTGTATAATAAATTCGGAGATGTAGTTACAACATCAATAACCAATTTGGATATTCACGATATTGCCAGAAGTTGTATGACTTTTGGAGTAGAAAAATTCTTCATAATTAATTCGCTGAATAGTCAAAAAGAGTTATTGAATCGTGTTTTGAAGTTCTGGAAGAGTGATATTGCTTCCAAATATAATTCTGATCGTGCAAAAGCATTATCAATAATCAGTTACGAAAAAAGCATTGAAGACGCAAAAGAAAATATACAGGAAGAAGACTGTCTTGTGATTTCCACAACAGCTTTAATTCTAAAAAGCCAATTAAAATTTGAAGATTTTGGCAAATTAGAAAAACCGGTTTTCCTACTATTCGGAACCGGAAACGGATTGACCAAAGAGGTTCACGATTCTGCTGATTATGTATTAGCACCAATCAACGGGATCAACGATTACAACCATCTTTCGGTTAGAAGTGCAGTAGCTATTGTGTTAGATAGAATTTCTTCCCGAGAAATAAAGGAGGAATAATGGACATAGTACAAGAAATTGGTAAAGAACAGTTGAGAAACGATTTACCAGAATTTAGAGTTGGAGATACAATTAAAGTACACTTCAACATTAAAGAAGGTTCAAAAGAGAGAGTGCAAATTTTTCAGGGTATAGTTATCCGAAAACGCGGTGCTCAAATTTCCAAGACGTTTACAGTAAGAAAAATAAGTAACGGAATTGCAGTTGAAAGAATTTTTCCACTTCATTCACCGGCAATCAAAAAAATTGATGTAGTTCGTTTTGGACGAGTGCGTAGAGCCAAACTTTTCTATCTCAGAAAAGCAACTGGAAAAGCTGCCCGCGTCAAAGAAAAAAGAAGATACTAATATTACAAAAAAAGCCCGAGTAAATCGGGCTTTTTTTATTATTTTTTTCTAATCGAAACAGTTCCGGATAAATATTTTTTTAAATAATATTCTCTCTTTTTATCAAGAAAATTTCCTATTTTCTTTTGTAATTTAGCGTGATGAATTTGTGTTTTGAAAACACTATTTGATTTTTCAAAATTAAGATAAATATTAGCAATATTTTGGGCTGATAATTGTAAACATTCTTGAATAATTTCAGAAGAATCATTCCAGCGATTTTTCTTTACCATCCCCTTTTTTAGATAATAATTTTCGATAAGATTATCATAAAATTTGTTTATGTAATAAATTTGTTCGAGAAAATATTCGTTCGGCTTTTCGATGCGTTTGCGTTTTTTCAATTGAAGTTTAAAATCGTTTAAATGTTTGCGAATATCGGCTTCCATAACTTTGTGAACTGTCATTTCATCGGCAAATTTATTTTTTCCATCAGTATGAAATGGCTGATGAAGGTCGGCAATGTAATGTGAAATCACGCCCAATTCAAAGATAAATGCTTTTAGGGGTGTATCCAAAATAGCTCGCAAAAATGAAGCAATTCCGTGATGAACAATGAGCTGATTTGGATTTTCGATGATTGTATTCAATAATTCCATTTCACTCTCAATTTTATTTATCACAAAACCATGATGATAACCATATTCATCTGGAGTGCAATTGTAATAATGATTCGTAAAATCTTTGAATATTCTGTCGGGTGCTTCTATCCCCAAAATAAATAATTCCTGATGTATTTTGAGCATATTCACAAACGGTTTGTAACATTTTTGCAATGCCGAAGATGTGATGAATTGATGCGTTCTGCTATCCCAAATCCACATTTTACATTTTCTCTAATTTCTCATTTCTTTTTGCATCACGCAAAGCATCTTTATTTTTGATATCATCTCGTTTATCATATTTTTTTTTGCCTTTTGCTACTGCCAAAGTTATTTTTGCCAGATTATTATCATTGATGTAAAGATTTTTGGGAACTAAGGTAAATCCACGCTCTTCAACTTGTTTTTTCAGTTTTCGGATTTCTCTTTTATTTAGCAAAAGTTTCCTTTTTCTCTCGGGTTCATGATTATAGATATTGCCGTGTTCATAGCTGCCAATATGAAGATTATACAACCAAATTTCAGCATTTTCCAATTTAGCAAAGCTATCTTTGAAATTTATTTTTCCTGCTCGAATGGATTTTATTTCTGTTCCTTTCAAAACAATTCCGACTTCATATTCATCAATAAAGAAAAAATTATGACTCGCTTTTCTGTTTTTGAATATTTTCATTTTACCTCATTTTTGTCTTACTCATTTACACAAATATTTTATGTTTATCAATGAGCATTTCTATATTTTCAAAGCTACTTTCAATGTGCGTCAAACCAATTTTCCCCAATTCCAACATCCACTTTAATGGGAATAATGTTTGAATATTTTTTTGGCAAAGTATTTGCCATTTCACTGATGATGAGCCTTTTGGCATCTTCTAATCTATCTTTTTTAATCTCAAAAACCAATTCATCGTGAACTTGGATAATCATTTTTATATCTGGATTATCCTTGATTTTTTTATGAATATTTATCATCGCAATTTTGATTATATCAGCCGCACTTCCCTGAATTGGCATATTCACCGCCACTCGCTCTGCACCGCTTGCTTTCATTTTATTGGAACTTTTAATTTCAGGAAGATAAAGTTTTCTGCCAAAAATAGTGGAAACAAAACCAGTTTTTCTTGCTTTTTCAACTTCGGAATTAAGATATTTTTTTATAGTTGGGAATTTGCTGAAATAATTTGCAATAAAATCTTTGGCAGCATTTCGCGAAATATTTAGCTCTTGTGAAATTCGAAATGACCCCATTCCATACATCAAACCAAAATTAATAATTTTTGCAAAACGCCTTTGGTCAGCAGTTATATTTTCGCTATCATAAATGACAGCAGCCGTTTGGCTGTGAATATCCAAACCATTATTAAAGGCATTAATCATCTTTTTATCTTCGGAAAGAATTGCTAATATTCGCAATTCAATTTGGGAATAATCTGCCGATAATATCATATGTTCATTATCACTCGCACAAAATGCTTTTCTAATCTCTTTTCCAAATTCTGTGCGAATGGGAATATTTTGCAAATTTGGATTGGAAGAGGATAATCTGCCGGTGGAAGCGACCGTTTGATTAAATGAAGAATGCACTTTCCCTGTTTTGAAATTAATAAGTTGAGGTAGGGTTGCAACATAGGTAGATTCCAGTTTGGAAAGTTGGCGATATTCGATGAGTAATTTTGCGATATTATGATTTTTGGCGAGAATTTCCAGAACTTCTATATTGGTGGAAAATCCCGTTTTTATCTTCTTTATCGGTTTGATACCTAAATCTTCAAAAAGCACAACAGAGAGCTGTTTAGGAGAATTCAGGTTAAATTGCGAACCAGAAATATCATAGATATTTTTAGTTAAATCTCCGATTCTTTTTTGATTTTGAATAGAGATATTTTTCAGAATATCGGCATCAATGTTCACTCCATTTTTTTCCATTTTTGCAAGAACATAAATGAGAGGAATCTCCAATTTTTTGTATAATTCCAATAAATTTTCAGTCTCTAATTTTTTAGAATAAATTTCGTATAAGCGGAAGGTAAAATACGCATCTTCTGCTGAATATTCTGCGGCTTGCATTGTGGGAACAAGATCAAAAGTAATCTGTTTTTTCCCTTTTCCAATTACTTCTGAAATTGGAATCATTTTGTGCTGGAACTCGTACAAAACGCATTCGGTCAACGAATGGCGAGAGGTTGGATATAATAGATAATGTGCTAACATCGTATCGAAAATATTTTCTTCCAATTTCCAATCTGAATTTTGTAAAATCAAATAATCATATTTCAAATTATGCCCGATAATCAACTTATTTTCAAGCAGTTTTTTCAGAGTTTGCACAGTTTTTTCAGTTTCTAAATTTTCTGCCATTTGATGCTTCAGCGGAAGATAATAAGCAGTTTTTTCATCGCAACACAAAGAAATTCCTACTAATTCTGCTAAATGTGGATTGATGGAAGTGGTTTTTGTATTCAGGGCGACCACTTTTGTTTCATTCAGTTTTTTGACCAATTTTTGAAATTCTATTTCTGAATCGACTAAAACAGTTTGAAAAAGTTTGTCGTCATTATCTCCAAAATCAAATTCTTGATTTACCATAAAAATCTCAACAGGTTGGTATTGATTAATCAATTTCTGAAGTTTTTTAATAATCGAATTTAGCTCAAAATCTTTTAGAATTTTAATGCCATTTTGAAGTTTATTTTTTTCAAAAATAAAATCTTCTTCATCTGCAATTTCAATGGGAACATCTTTAATAATTGTAACTAATTTTTGCGAAAGATAGGCACCTTCTTTTTGTTCAATTAATTTTTTACGAATGCTCTCGTTAGAAATATTTTCAATATTCTCATAGATACAATCCAAACTATCGTAAGTATTTAAAAGCTTTTCTGCTCCTTTTGGGCCAATACCCTTCACGCCCGGAATATTGTCGGCACTATCGCCACAAATTGCCAAATAATCAATAAATTGTTTTGGACTTATTCCATATTTCTCAATAATTTTTTTTCTATTTGATGTGATTTTTTTTTGTAAATCATACAAAGTAATTTTATCCTCAACGAGTTGGGAAAAATCTTTATCGCCAGAGATAATTACAATTTCAAATCGATTTTTATATTTTGTCGCTAAAGTCGCCAAAACATCATCTGCCTCGTAACCAGCTTTGGAAATCTCTTTCAGTCCAATTGCGTTAAAAAAATTTTTAATAGGTTCTATTTGCTGATGTAACTCGTCGGGCGTAGGTGGGCGGTTTGCTTTGTAGGTTTCAGTTATTTTATGACGAAATGTTTTTTCTCGCCGATCAAAAGAGATAGCAATATGTTTGGGTTTGAAATCTTCAATTATTTTCAAAAAAGAATTAATCGTTCCAAAAATGGCACCCGTATTTTGCCCTTTGCTATTGTAAAGCGGGTTGCGGATAAAAGCAAAAAAAGCTCTATAAACAAGTGCTGTTCCATCTATCAAAAAAAGTTTTTCTGTCATTATAACTCCTAAAAATATGAGTTATACAAATGATTAAACGATAAATATCTGTCAAGCAAGAGAAATTTATTTTTGTTCATTTTATTCTAAAAATCTTAAAAAGAAAATTGTATTTATTATTGAGAACAATAATTCTAACAATTGACAATATTAGACTAAAATACTTGACCTAAAAAGATATAATTATGTTTTTTGCAAAAAATATTAGGAGCGTTATTATCAGTATATTTGAAGCAATAGTTGCACTCGGAATTTTGGTAACAATTCACGAATTGGGGCATTTATTAGCCGCCAGATTTTTCGGCGTGAGCGTAGAGAAATTTTCAATTGGTTTTGGACCAAAATTAATATCATTTACAAAAAGAAAAACAGAATTTCGAATTTCATTAATACCATTGGGTGGTTATTTAAAAATGAAAGGAGAAAATCCAAGTGAAAATTCAGAAGACTCTGATTCCTACAATACAAAAAAATGGTGGAAGCGTGCAATAATCGCATTTTCAGGACCTTTTGCAAATTTCTTTTTGGCAATTTTGATTTTCATTATCTCTTTCGGAATTGGAAAAGCTTATGAAGATTACAGTCCAATTGTCGGTTGGGTAAATAATGAATTTATCCAAATAGAAAAAGGTGATGAAATTTTGTCTGTAAACGGAAACGAAATAAACAGCTGGAACCAGATAATAAAATACACCAAAAATGGTGAAACAAACAGCTACTTAATTGAACGAAATGGAGATGATATAGAAATAACAAATTCTGTCATTTCACAAGAAACTTGGGTAACAAATATTTTGCCTTTTACAACCACAAAAATCGGAGAAGTGGCTCCCGGATTGCCAGCTTATGAAGCAGGTTTGATGAGCGATGACATCATTCTTACCGTAGATGGAAAACTTGTAAAAGATTGGTATGAGATGCGAGATTTGATAACCTCTTCCAAAAATAATAATGTGAAATTAACTATCGAGCGAGCAGGGAAAACTTTCCAAAAATCTGTAAAATTGGGCAATAATATTGTTGATAATTCCAAAATTATTGGAATCACGCAAGCACTTCCACTAAAATTAACCGAAAGATATAACCTCTTCGAATCAATAAAATTGGGAACTTACACTACCGTAAATTTTGTTGCTGCCAATTACGCAATGCTCTATAAATTGGTTGCCAATCCCCAAGAAATCAAAGCGAATTTGGGCGGACCGGTTATGATTTACACAATCTATCAACGAGCTGCCAAGAAAGGTTTGGACAGCATTCTCTCTTTTTTCGCCGCCATCAGTATTGTTTTGATGATTATGAATTTGCTACCAATCCCAATTTTGGATGGTGGTCATATTTTCTTCTGCTTTATTGAAGGAATTAGAGGAAATCCGCTTTCCCAAAAAATTCAAATTGCCCTCCAAAATATCGGCATTATACTGTTGCTCACATTAATGTTATTCGCATTTTGGAACGATTTTAATCGAATCTTTATCCGAAATAATTCACTCAAACAAATCGAATCATCTGTCAATTAGTGGGGGGGGAAATATTTTTGAATTTACATTAGAATCTCAAAGTGGAAATGCCAGAGCTGGCTTTCTGAAAACTCCTCACGGAATTATCCAAACCCCCATTTTTATGCCAGTAGGAACTCGTGCAACTGTAAAAACTTTGACTCCAAAAGAGCTTGAAAAAGATATTTTTGCTCAAATAATTTTGGGAAATACTTATCATCTTTATCTTCGACCTGGACACAAATTAATTGAAAAAGCGGGTGGCTTGCATAATTTTATGGGTTGGAATAAACCTATTCTCACCGATAGCGGTGGATTTCAGGTTATGAGTTTAGCCGGTTTGCGAAAAATTACCGCAGATGGAGTAAAATTTCAATCTCACATTGACGGCAGTTACCATTTTTTCACTCCCGAAAAAGCAATCGAAATTCAAAATTCACTCGGTGCAGATATCATAATGTCTTTTGACGAATGTCCACCTTTTCCGGCTACAAAAGAGTATGTTGCCCAATCTCTTCAAACAACTTTAAGCTGGGCAAAACGCGGTTTGAATGCTCATAAAAAAATTAATATTCAAGCTCTTTTTGGAATTGTTCAAGGGGGTATCTATGAAGATTTGCGTGAAGAGAGTGCAAAAAAATTAATGGAAATGGATTTTCCCGGATATTCCATTGGCGGTCTCGCAGTAGGTGAACCAAAAAAAGATATGGAAAAAATTACCGCTTTTTTAAACAACATCCTTCCAAAAACAAAACCACGTTATTTGATGGGTGTGGGAACTCCTGCCGATTTGCTAAAAAATATTGAGAATGGTGTAGATATGTTCGATTGCGTGATGCCCACCAGAAACGCCAGAAAGGGAACGATATTTACTTGGAATGGGAAAATGATAATAAAAGCCGCCAGATATAAAGAGGACTTTTCGCCAATTGATGAAAATTGTGATTGCTATACTTGTCGCAACTTTAGCCGAGCTTATATTCGTCATTTATTCAATGTTGATGAATTGCTTGGGATGAGATTGGCAACGTTACACAGTTTGCATTTTTATTTGAATCTTATGAAAAAAGCACGAGAAGCTATTTTTGAAAATAATTTCTCTGAATTTGTAAAAAAATATGAAAAAATTATTGATCATAAAATGGATTAATTATGCGTAAATATTTATTAATAATAATATTCTTGGCTTTTTGTTCTTTCATTTTTGCAGATGAGGTAAAAAAAAATCCCATTAAATCCGCGACTTTATCACTTTTTATTCCGGGAGCTGGACAATTCTATAACGAGCAATTTATAAAATCTGGAGTGATAATTGCTTTGGAAAGCAGTTTTGCTGGCTTGGCAATTTATCATCACTTGGAAGCAGAAAAATATTATGATAAAGGCGATTTGAACAATTATGATAAATATTATTACAAAAAACAAAACGATCTTTGGTGGTTAGGAACGATTATTTTTCTCTCAACAATTGACGCTTTTGTGGATGCACATCTTTTTGATTTTGAAGAGAAAAAAAAAAAAATTCACTTAAAATTTAGCAATAATGCACTCAGCTTATCATATAATTTTTGAGAGGTAAAAATATGAAAAAATATGTAATTGCCATTGATGGACCTGCTGCATCCGGCAAAAGTACGACAGCAAAACTTTTGGCACAAAAAATGAAATACTTTTATGTTGATACTGGTGCAATGTATCGAGCTTGTGGTTTATGCGCTTTGGAAAATAATATTCAAATTGATGACATAAATGGATTAAACAAAATGTTAGAAAATATTTCCATAAAAATTGAATATTCCAAAAATGGGAATAGAATTATTTTAAATGGGAAAAATGTTAGTGAAAGAATCCGCAAAACAGATATTACAAAATTGTCTTCTGAAATTGCAAAGATGGAAGAGATTCGTGAAAAAATGGTTTATCTGCAACGCAAAATGGGTGAAAATGGCGGAATTGTTATGGATGGCAGAGATATTGGAACTGTTGTTTTTCCAAACGCTGATTTTAAATTTTTTATGGTTGCAGATGTGGATACACGTGCATCACGAAGACATTTAGAGAAAATATTAAAGGGTGAAAATAGCGATTTTACAAATGTAAAAAAAAATTTAATCTTAAGGGATAAAAATGATTCTTTCAGAAAAATATCTCCTCTAAAAAAAGCCAAAGATGCCATCCCAATTGATACTTCGGAGATGACCATCGAGGAACAAGTCGAATTTATTCTTCGAAAAATAAAAGAAAAAGAGAGAAAATAATGAGATTTTTTTATAGTGTAATTACTTCATCTATTCGTGGTATTATGCATATTTTTTGGAATTATCAAATAATAAATGAGAGCCGAATAAGCAATATTAAGAGTTCTATTATCGCTCCAAATCATGTTAGTGCTTTTGACCCACCATTTATTGGAAGCATTTTCAAACGAGAAATTTTTGTACTTGCAAAAGCAGAACTTTTTACAAATCCCACTTTGGGGAATTTGCTCAGATATTTGAACACCATTCCAATTCGTCGCGGTAAAATAGATAGAACCGCAATTTCAACCGCACAAAAAGTATTAACTAACGGCTATTCTTTGCTGATGTTTCCAGAAGGAACCAGAAAATCGGTCAAAGTAAAAGCTGGTATCGGCAAAATTGCTTTTGAGACTCAAAAAAATATTGTTCCTATTTTCATTCAATATCCTTCAAATTGCTGGAAATCTTTTTTTAAACAAGAAAGTTTGAAGATAGTAATCGGTGAAAAAATCTTAATTTCTCAGTTTGAAAAGTCTGAAAAAATAAAAGATACTTACCGTGAAATTGCAGAATTTACAATGAAAAAAATCAGAGAATTAGAAAATGAAACAAAAGATTAAAGTAAGAATTGCTAAAAATTCAGGATTTTGTTTTGGTGTTAAAAAAGCTATCAATTTAGCTTTAAAAGCATCGAAAGAAGAAAAAAAAATCGTAACTTTGGGACCAATAATTCATAATCCGCAAATGGTAAATAAATTAAACGAGCAAGGAATTGAAAGTATTGAAAAGCTCTCTGAAATCAATGACAGACCCACAATCATCCGTTCTCACGGCGTAGAAAAAAATATTCTGCAAAAATTGAAACATAATAATATTAAAATCCTCGATGCAACTTGCCCGTATGTTTCCAAAACTCAAAATTTTGCAAATAAGCTTTCACGCGAAGGTTATTTTGTCATCATTATGGGAGATAAGAATCATCCGGAAGTGCAAGCTTTGTGTTCTTATGTGTCGGGTGAGGTTTTGGTTGTAGAAAATGCAGACGAATTGATAGAAAAAAAATATGAGAAAATTGGAATTATTTCCCAAACCACGCGTAATGTAAAAGATTTGCAAAAACTTGTGGGAAAATTAGTTCCGCTTTGTAAAGAGATGCGCATCATAAACACTATTTGCAACGCAACTACAGTGCGACAAAATTCCACTATTGAGCTTGCAAAAAAAAGCGATTTAATGATAGTAATTGGTGGAAAAAATAGTTCGAACACAAAAATGCTTGCCAAAATAAGCACCCCTTTTGTAAAGACATTCCACATTGAAACAGAAAATGAGATACAAAATAAGTGGTTCGAAAACATTGAAACAGTTGGCATTACCGCTGGTGCATCAACGCCAGATTTGGTTATTGTTAATGTTTATAATAAAATTATTAAAGACTTAAAAAGTCTTGATAATATAGCAAAAAAAATAGAGGATATTCCCGGGTTTTAAGGAGGAGAAATGATGGTTAACGATCAAAAAAAAGTTATGGTTGAAAATGATTCTATCGAAGAAAAGGTTGAGCAAAAAGCTCAAGTAAAAAGCGAGAAAAAAGTCGAAGAAAAAGGTAAAGAAGTTAAAAAAAAATCTGTAAAAAAAGTGGGAGAAAAAACCAAAAAGAAAGTTAAGAAAAAAACTTCCGCAAAGACAGACAAGAAAAAAACTGAAGAAGATATTATGCGAGATCTTCTTGATGAACATTTCAAAAAATTTGAAAAGGGAAAAATTGTTGAAGGCAAAGTCGTTAGCGTTGATGAACGCAATGTTTTGGTGGATATTGGTTTCAAATCTGAAAGTGCAATATCTGTAAAAGAATTCAGCAATTCTGCAACACCAAAAGTTGGAGATAAAATAAAAGTTTTTATCGATTCTTTTGAAGATCAATCTGGCAGATTACAGCTTTCCAAAAAGAAGGCAGATTTCGATATCAACATTGACAAATTAGAAAAATTGCAAGAAGCTAATGAATCAATTAAAGGTATTTATCTAAAAAGAGTTAACGGCGGGATGATAGTGGATATTCTTGGCATCGAAGCATTTTTGCCAGGCTCTCTTGTTTCCATAAAACCAATCCCAAATTTAGACCAATTTATTGGTAAAGAAAGTGATTTTCAAATAATTCAAATTGATAAAAAAAATAGAAATATAGTTCTTTCAAGAAAAAAAGTTCTTTTGAAAGAACGGGCATCTCACCTTGAAGAATTGCGTGGGAAAATCATCGTGGGAGAAGAGTTGGACGGTGAAGTTAGAAATATTACCGATTACGGCGCTTTCATTGATTTGGGCGGAATTGATGGTTTACTTCATATCACCGATATGAGTTGGGGACACATCAAACACCCTTCTGATATGCTAAATATTGGCAATAAAGTAAGGGTGAAAATTCTGAATTACAATGAAAAAGAATTGAAGGTTTCTCTCGGACTCAAACAACTCGTTCCACATCCGTGGGAAAATATTATTATAAAATATCCAGAAGGTTCCAACATTACTGGAAAGGTTGTAAACTTAACAAATTATGGTGCTTTTGTAGAATTAGAACCTGGCGTAGAAGGACTCGTTCATATTTCAGAATTTAGCTGGACCAAAAAAATAAATCATCCAAAGCAAATGCTAAAAGTTGGTGATACTGTAAAAGCCATAATTCTTACAATCTCAAAAGAGGAAAAAAGAATTTCATTGGGCATAAAGCAGATGGATACCAACCCTTGGATTACTATTGAACAACGCTATCCAGTAGATACTGTTTTGGAAGGAACGGTAAAAACTCTTACTCCGTTTGGAGTATTCATTGAATTAGAAAAGGATATCGAAGGATTGGTTCATATTTCTGATATATCTTGGACAAAGAGAATTTATCATCCGCGAGAAATTATGAAAAAGGGTCAAAAAGTAAAGGTAAAAATTCTGGCTATTGATAAAACATTACATCGAGTTGCACTTGGTATCAAACAATTAGAAAATGATCCTTGGGAAAATCTTGATCAAAAACTTCCTATCAACACAGAATTGAAAGCCAAAATTGTTAAGATTATTTCCAAAGGTGTTTTGGTAGATATAGTGCTTGATAACTTTATTGTGGAAGGATTTGTTCCTTTATCTCATCTGTCCATTCCCGGACTAAAAAAAGCAGATGCGGCATTTAAAATTAATGAGGAGCTTCCACTAAAAATAATTGAACTCGATCTTGAAAACAGACGCTTAATTCTTAGTGTGAGAGCATATTTCTTTGCCAAAGATAAAGCTGAATTGCAAAAATACATAAAAGCTCATCAAGATGTTGTGCTGGAAAAACAGATGAAGAAAGAAAAAATTGATGAAATTATCTCTGAAAAACCAAAAAAGATGAAAGAAACTTCAAAAAAATCTGCAAAAACAGATGAAGATGGCAAGAAAAAAGAGATAACTCCTGCTAAAAAATCAGCTGAGAAAAAAGAAGTCAAAAAAACTATTACAAAAAAAACAGCTGAAAAAATAGCTAAAACTAAAGCTACGAAAGAAAAGACAACAGCAAAGAAAAGTGAGAAAAAAACTACTACAAAGAAAACGACCAAAAAAGAGAAAGAAAAAAAAGAAGAGAAATAAAATAGATTTCTAAATTTTAGGCATTCGTTTTTCGAATGCCTTTTTTATTGTAAAATATTATGATTGATAAAAAAATCTTTTTAATCGGTTTTATGGGTGCTGGAAAAACTTTTTTTGGAGAACAATTAGCTACCAAAATGGAACTTCAATTTTACGATTTTGACCGCAAAATTGAGAAAAAAACCAAGTTGAATATTAAACAACTCTTTGAACAAAAAGGTGAAAACGCATTCAGAAAAATAGAGAGTGATTTGATTTTAAATTGGAAAAAATTCGGCATCATTTCTACCGGTGCCGGTATTATAGAAAATATTGAAAATCAAACTATTCTAAAACAAAAAAATAATTTAGTTATTTGGTTAGATGTTTCTTGGGAAATTGTGAAATCTCGAATTGTAAATTCAGATAGACCTTTGGTTCTCAACCATTCTTTCGTAAAACTAAAACAGCTTTTTCAACATCGCCATAATTTGTATAAAAATTGTGCAGACATCATTTATCGAGGTAATTCTGTTGATGAATTACAGAAGATAATTGAAAATAGCTTAAATGACTAAACATAAAAAAAACCGCTCCGAATTCGGAGCGGTTAAAATTATTAATCAAATTAATTATTTTAAGAGAATCATCTTCTTAGTTGAAGTGTATCTTCCACCAGATTTCATCTTGTAGAAATAGATTCCAGATGCTTGATTTGAAGCATCCCAAATTACTTCAGAATTGTCATCATTTATTGAAAATTCTTTCACAAGCTGACCTTTGATATTGAATATTTCAATTGTTCCTGCGCTTATACCTTCATCTAATGAGAAGTTAATTGTTGTATTTCCATTAAACGGATTTGGATAATTTTGGCCGAGCTGAGCATTTGGTACCACAACTACTGGCTCATCTGCATCACTACCACCAAAACCAAAATTAATTTTAACGGCAGAATACATCATTGTTCCACCATTGTTTTCACCAAAACCTTGAGTATATGAGCCAAAACCATTGTCATCTAAGAACATTAAATGAACCAATCCCCAATTATCACCGAGGTCTTGAATTTCATTTCCTGGATAGATATAGCAAGGCATTATTCCTTGTAATTCTGGAGCGTAGTTATCATCACCAACTTTTGCATTCATAATGATTGGCTCTGACCAACTTGCACCACCATCATTGGAAGCAGTAATATAGATTTCAGCAATATTTGCCCACTCTACATAATCTTCATCTCCATCTTCGTTGTAATATTTATTTTTCAAACCATCAGACCAAACGTTAACCATCCAGTCATTTTCTTCGTTTGTGGTAATGTGCATATAGTTTTCGTGGAAAGCAGTGTCTGTATCATAAAAGTAGATTGGCCAGCCGTTATACATTAGTACATTGCCATCTTCGCTAAATGCATCTATAAGACCATCATTGTCTGTATCCCACGGTACGAATAAGTCGTTTGCACCATGTACATAATCTTGATTTACAGCATCTTCATCAACAAAAGAATCTTGTGTGATTATTGTAAATTCGCCAGTATCAAAATCGTATTGAACCACATAAGGAGCATGCAGCCAAGGATAGTAGAAAGAGTCTCCTGCAGAGTCATTACCTGTTACAACGCACATATTGATGCTCATCGTAAGCTTTGAACAGTCATCAGAGTAAACTGTACTTAAGTGACCAGAATTTGTTGGAGATAAATAAAGATCCCATGGAATATTATCAACATCATTCATAAACACATAAGAACCATCTTCGTTTTGAGGATTGAAAATTGGGAATCTGGAAGATATTGATTCATATACCCAATCTTCAGTATCAATGTCATTATTGTAATATACATAGAATTCTTCATCTGCAGTATTGCCATCATCGTCATTCCAATTTGCTTGGTTGTAACCCATAAAAGCAATCTTTTTTGTGCTTGGATCTGCAATCATACCGTGAGAAGGACGATTCCAAGTAGGATTTTCATTGTGCCAATCATCAAAAACTGGAAGCGTTGTAAAAGTCCAATCGAGCTGAGATTGCATATTGAAATCCATCTCTTCAAAATCTGCATAAGCTAAAAGTACATT
>CAYQOZ010000007.1:0-34858 GCA_964419355.1 uncultured Candidatus Cloacimonadota bacterium
CTGACATAATCTCTGATTATTTGCTCGATGTTTTCATTTTCATCAATAATTTTTTTGGAAAATACCACATCTAAATTTGTTCCAGAAAGTTCTAAATTTACATTGAAAGAAATTGGTTTTTCACCAAATAAATTTTCTAAATATTGTGAAAGTGTTTTGTCTAATTCAATCGCACCTTTGACTTTACTGAATAATTTATAACCGATATATCCAAGAAAACCCAAGATTGAAAAATTAACAAAATTCTTAAAATTTTTACCCATTTTCCCTCCTAATTTTTTACAAAAAAAACCGTCCCAAGTTTGGGACGGTTTTTCTTTTAATTTTGTTATTTAAGCAAAATCATTTTTTTAGTTGAAGTGTATTTTCCGTTCGATTTCATTTTGTAAAGATATACGCCAGAAGCTTGATTTTCTGCGTTCCAAACAATTGAATTTTGGTTTGAATTTACACTAAATTTTTCTACAAGTTGTCCCTTCAAATTGAAAATCTCAATCGAAGCATTTGCAGTTTCATTCATTGAAAAACTAATCTTAGTCGAAGCGTTAAATGGATTTGGATAGTTGTTCAAGACAACGATATCAATTTGATTTTCATCGGCGGAGCCACCACCAGTAACCATATCTTCTGTCGTTCGCGGATGTAAACCAAATTCATCGTAACTATAGTCTACAACACCAGTTATAGAAGACCATTCATCACCAATATTCAGAACAATACCTGCTTCATCAAGATAGAAAAAACCATCATCGATTTGGCATTGACCACTACCATCATCCACAAACCACTGTCCATTTTCATCTTGAATTGCAGCAACTGTAACATCAGTAATTTTCACCAAAACGCCTTCGTATTCTTCACTATTAGAAAGTGATAAAGTTGAAATTTCAACAGCATTTGGAAGAGTATTTCCACTACTCAATATTTCAAAACCAAAAATATCTGTTAACTCTGTTAAACCATAATATTCAGAAATTTTTCCCATAAGTTCTACTTCATCACCAACAGCTGGGGAATTTACCGAATCGTAAACATAAAGCCCGTTCCAAGCACCGCCATCTGGATCGGAAATGAAATATTTTCCACCAGCAAAACCAGTTGCTGTAACAATGCCTTCCACAGTTACATTTTCGCCATCGTAATCGGATGGGTAAGTTCCATCTTCACCAGCATTTTGGGTATATTGAACATCAAAAATGTTTACTAATGGTGGTGGTTCAATCTCTGCACCAATATCATCTGCCGAACGCGGATTTACGGCATATTCGTCGTATGAATAATCTACGATTCCAATGATAAAACCAATCACTTCTTCGATTTGTGGTTCATAAGAAAACATACCATCATCAATTTGACAAGATGTTCCAGAGGTATCAGTTACATACCATTGTCCGTAACCATCCACTTCTTGAGTTACAACAACGGTGCTTAATTCTACCAAACAGCCCTCAAAACATTCCGCATCAGCTCCATTTACCAACTCTTCGGTTGTAACCGAAAGTGGTGTTGGAACCTGATTATCAGAGCTAAGAACAGTCATAGTTGCGTAGCCAATTTCTGTTAATCCATAATATTCAGAGACCTCACCAAACACTTCTACTTCATCACCAACGCTCGGATTATAGTCATAAGAATAAACATAAATTCCGTGCCACGCACCACCTTCTGGGTCAGTAATATAGAATCCAGTACTAGCATTTCCTGTTACAATACCCGTAACTGTTACATCTTCACCACTCATCGGAGATGGATAAGTACCATCACCCGCATCAGTTGTAAACTGAATGTCATAAATCGTTGTTGCAGATAATACAAAGCACAACAACATCAACGAAACTAAAAATCCTAATTTTTTCATAATAAGCCTCCCTTTATTTTAAATAATGAAACCCTCATTTTGAAATCTTACTTTTAATGTCAAGCTTAATGTAATGAAAAAATCTTTAACTCAATTTTTTCCAAAAACAAAATTGACAAATATAAGAGCAGTTTTTTTTAAGTCTTGGGCAGGTATAGCATGATAAAAAATATATTTATAGTCAGTTTTATCCTAATTATCTTAGGGTGTTCATACGATATTCCCATCTTTGATGGCAATCGTGCTTTTTCGCTTTTGGAAAAACAATGCGAGTTGGGTGAAAGATATCCCGGTTCAGCAGAAATAGTTCTTTGCCGAGAATTGATAATTAATGCAATTGTCGAATATGGTGGTGAAATTGAGATACAAAAATTCCCTGCAAAAATTGAAGGACAGAGTTATATTGGAGAAAATATTATTGCTCATTTCTATCCGCAAATGAGTCGCAGAATTTTATTAGGAGCACATTATGACACAAGACCTTGGGCAGATAAAGATTCAATTTTTTCTAATCACAAGACTCCAATTATTGGTGCAAATGACGCCGCTTCTGGCGTTGCAGTCCTGCTAGAAATAGCACGCATAATCTCAGAAAACCCACCAACGCAATTTGGAATCGACCTTGTTTTCTTCGATTTGGAAGATATGGGGTCTTATGGAAATAACGAAAGTTGGTGCTTGGGTTCTTCCTATTTTGCAGAAAATTTTGCAGATAAAAAGCCAGAAAAAGCAATTATTGTGGATATGATTGGTGATGCTGATTTGGAGATAGATATTGAATATTTTTCTTATCATAATTCTCCCAATCTTGTTAATGAAATTTGGAATGCTGCTAAAAATCTTGGATTTAGTGAATTCAAATTTAAGATTGGAGCGGGAATTTATGACGACCATTTTCCGCTTATCAAAAATGGTTTTAATGCGATAGATATTATCGATTTTGAATATAAATTTTGGCATACTCTCGATGATACTTCCGACAAATGTTCCCCACATTCTTTGTATGTTGTTGGGCAAACTTTGCTACAAATAATTTATCAGGAAAAATGAAAAATCCATTGAAAAATTACCTCACCAAAAGCGAACAATCGGTGCTTTTATTTTTGATAATTGTCGGCTTTATTGGAATGAGTTTGCAATCTTCTGGATTGTTGGAAAATGATGCAAAATCGGTAGATAGCTTAAATATAGAACATAATTATCAAATTAAATACGATTTAAAAACAGTTACGACCGAAGAGTTAATTACTGTTCCTGGAATTGGAATTAAAGGTGCCGCCGATATTATCGAATATCGCAATAAATTTGGTTTTGAATTCAAAGAAGATCTTAAAAAAATAAAAGGTATTGGCGATAAAACTTACGCAAAAATGGAATGCTATTTTTATGATTTCAAAAAAAAGGATAAAGTAAAATCTCAAAATAAAAACGAAAAAATCAATATAAATACAGCTGATGAAACCGAGCTGATGAAGTTAAAAGGTATCGGTCCCAAAAAAGCTCAACTTATTTTGGAACGGCGTGAAATTTTAGGAAGGTTTACCTCTTTTGATGACCTTTTGGAAGTAAAAGGAATCGGAAAAAAAACTTTAGAAAAAATTAAAAAATCGATAACTTTAGGAGACTGAGAAAATGGAGAAAAAAATCGAACCAACAATTACTTTGGCTAATCTTTATGAAGTTCAAAAGCAATATATCGATGCGCTACAAATCTATAAAAAGATAGCTAATCAAAAGCCTTCAAATGAATTAGAAAATAAAATTGATAAACTTAATCAAAAGGTGTTTTCCGAAAAAAACAAATATCATAAATTGATTAATAATCTATTTTCAACTGAAGATAAAATGAAATTTGGAATTCTTACTTCCAAACAATATCAGGATTTTCAAAAATCTCACAAAAAAATAGAAGAATTGGAAACTTATCCTGAAGAGATGTTGGATGTAAAATTGAGCGAAAAAAATAATCCAAAAGAAAGTAAAGCACAATCAGATATAGAAAAATTATTAATAAAATTACAAGAAATTGATTCGCAAAAATTGCGAGAAATTCTCTCTGAAAACTTTGGAGAAAATTACAAATTAAATGATTTAAAATTATCTGAATTAAATTCTGCAATTAAGCTTGTAAAAAACGATGAAAACAAAAGTTAGAGAATTTAATTCACTTTGCCAAAGATGTCTTAATAAGTGCAAGCAAACAAAAGAGATAAAATTGCTTGGTTGCCCCGATTACGAGAAAAAACCGCAGCAATTGCAGTTTAATTTTAGCTATCGAAAAAAAAAGAAAAATATCCAATGAGAATTATTGCCGGAAAATTCAAAAAAAGAAATTTGGTTGCTGTAAAAGGACATCGAACCAGACCAACCACAGATTACACAAAAGAGGTAATTTTTGATATTTTACAAAATGTTAAAAATATGCAGGTGTTAGACCTTTTTGCGGGCAGTGGTAACCTAGGTTTAGAAGCTCTTAGTCGCGATGCAAAATTTGTTCATTTTGTTGATTTTGCCGAAAAAGCGATTGGAACGATGATTAAAAATTTCGAGAATATTGGCTGTAGTAAAAATTGCAAAATTCATCGCCGAAAGGTATCTGCTTTTTTGAAGAAATGTGATTATTCTTTTGACCTAATCTTTTTGGATCCACCTTACGATAAAAATTTGGTTAACAAGACGCTTGAAAATATTTTTGTCAATAATATTCTTAATGAAGATGGAATAATAGTTGTGGAACACTCATCAAAAGAGGTAATTGATGAAAAATTTCAAAACAAGATTATTACGCAAACAATTGGGAAAATTACATCAATAACGATGATTAAAGGATAAAATGAAAAGAATTTTAATCATCGGCAACGGTGGTTCTGGAAAATCTACATTTGCCAAAAAACTTCACAAAAAATTGCACCTTGAATTGATTCATTTAGATAATTTGTTTTGGAAACCAAATTGGGTACAAACACCTAAATTGGAATGGCATAATGTTGTTCAATAACTTATTCAAAAGGAAAAGTGGATAATTGACGGCAATTTTAACAGTACTCTCGCAATGCGTATTGAAAGAGCTGATACTATCATTTTTCTTGATGCGAAGCGAAAAACTTGTTTATGGAATGCAACCAAAAGAATAATTAAAGGAAAATATTTTAAGGTGAAGCGAAGTGATATAACAAGAGGTTGTAACGAAAAATTTGATGCAGAATTTTTACGCTGGATTTGGAATTATAATAAAAAAGTGCGACCGCATTATCTGAAGTTATTGAACTCATTGAAAGATAAAAAACAAGTTATAATTTTTAGAAATTACAAGGAACGAGATAGTTTTTTTGCTAAACTTTAATTTTAGTAAATTCCAAAATGTGTGGTGCGAACTCATCGCCACCAAAAAATTGCCACAGCACTAAAAGTGTTGGCACAGCAAAAGGTGATAGAGTATGGTGCAAAAACAATTATTACTGACAATGAAGAGAATAATCCAATGTATCAAATTAATCTAAAATTAGGATTTGAACCAAAGCCAGCTTGGTTGAGTTATCAGAAAATTTTGAACAAGAATTTTTAGCTGAGCTTAAAACGAATAATATTTATCTCTATTATCCTCAATTTCGGCATTCTCATTAAGCTCGCGATACCATTCATTTAGATGTTCATTCTCTGCTTTTTCTTGTGCTTCTGCGATTAAATTTTCTTTATCTTCTTCAAATTTTTCCATATCTGGAACTGTCCTTTTGGAAACAAAAGCGATATAAGCCCCAAAATCGTTAATTATTAAATCTGTATTTTTATTCTCTTCAAGTTCAAGAATTGCTTTATTCAGATTTTCGTCTTTTCTCAATCCTGGAATTGTTTTATCCAAAATAATATCTTTTGCTTCGATAATTTTCCAATCAGCTTTTTTAGCTTCTGCAAGATATTCAGAATGTTCAAATTTTTCTGTAAATTCTTTAGCCCGTTTTAAGATTTCTTGCAAAGCAAGCTCACTTTTAGTTTCTCGTTTGATTTTATTTTTTTGAGATTCTAATGTTTGATAGTGTTTGCCAATTTTAAAGGAAATTTCTGCAATAATATAATCATCGCGAATTTTAATTGGCTCGTGAATTTTTCCAACTTTTTTGGAAAATGCAAATTTAATTAATTCTTCATTTGAGCCAATTCCACCGATATATTTGTCATCTTCGTAAAATTCTTTTGTCTCTTTCACTTCACAAGACATCACGGCAGAAGCAGAATCTATTCCCAAATTTTTAGCTTGAGCAAATAAATCATTGGCAATTATTTCTAAATTTGCTTTAGTTTTTTCGGAAGGTTCTGTTTTGATAAGAATGTGGCTTGCTTTCACTTCTACTTCACCGTCATCATTTTTTCGTTTTTCAAAAACCTTGATAATATGCCAGCCAAATTGGGATAAAACTGGATTACTAACTTCATTCAAACTCAATGTGAAGGCAACATCAGAGAATTCTTTTACCATTCTACCTCTCGTGAAAAATCCTAAATCTCCACCTTTTGGTGCGGAAGGACCTTCCGATAAATCTATTGCCGCTTGGGTAAAATCTAATCCGCCAATTATCTCTTGATGAATTGAATCTGCCTTCACTTTAGCAAGTTCTTTATCTTCTTCGCTCGCTTCGAGAGCAAGCTTTGCGTATTTAAGTTTTCTACCTGCACCTTTTTTGTAATCCTCTTTATTTTCTTCGTAATATTTTTTCATATCTTCGTCAGTAACTTCTATTTTTGCTTGATTAGGATCGAAGAAAATTATCTTCGCTTCTGCCTTATTATTTTTCTCATAATAATCTTGATGTACTTCTTCTGGCGTAAGGGTAACTTCTGATTTAACATCGTCAAAAAGCTTTTCATAAGGAAGATTTGCAATAATGCGAGCTTCAATCCAATTTGCAAATTCAGGATTTTCTATTAACAAAATTTCATATTTATCATAGTCAAACTTTCCATCAGTTTTTAGTTGTTCTATCTCTTTTATGTCATCAAAAGGTTCTCTCATTTTTGCTACAATATCATCTTTTGTAACTTTTAGCTTTCTCTTTTTAATCTCTTTTTCGTATAATCTTTGTCGAACTAATTGATTCCAAGTTTGATCATTCAACTCCTTATATTTTGCGTCATCAATTTGCTCATCTTTGTTTTGTTGAGCGTAAGTCGCTAAAGCATTTTCAAAATATTCCCTAAATTTAGTGGGTGTAATTTTGTCACCATCAATTATTCCAAGATATTCTCCCTTTGCAAAAATACTACTAATTCCGCCAATCGCCATCGACAGAATAAAAACCGCCGCAATCACGAGAACTATCCAAGATGCGTGTCTTCTCATTCCTTCAAACATATTATTTCCTCCAAGATTTATAATAATTTAATGAGGTGCAATAAGTTTAAGGGGTGTTATTTATTCAAGGTTTTTTTGAGAAAATGGGAATTTTCATTACATCTCAAACAGATAATTCAATTCAAAACGATTTATGTGATTGCTTGTTAAATCTTTACACAACAGCACGTTAAATCGTCAATGTTTCCATTATGAAAATATTGATAAATAAATAACTTTACATTAAATTCACTCTAATTTTTTGGTTTGCGATGTCTAAACTAAATATTTATAGATTACTAAAAAGGAAATTATGATGAAATATTTAATTCTTGTATTGTTAATATTTTTAACTGCCTGCAATGAGCAAAAAGAAAATATTATGGTAGAAGTTAATGGAGAAGTTCTCACCGAAAAAGAGATGAATATTTTTTTGCCAAATGCAGAATCTGGAAAGCAAGAATTCATTCAAGATTGGATACGTCTAACTTTATTAGCTCAAGAATCTGATAAATTAGGAATTACTGAAACCCCTGAGATTAAAGAAAAAATAGAAATAGCAGGAAAAAATGTGAAAGCAAATGCACTAATTTCACAAAAATTAGCAAATCTGAAAATTTCTGAAGATGACCTTTTTAATTATTACAAACTCCATAAAAGTGAATATATAACCACTTATCCAGAGTATAAAATACAAAGAATTTTTTGCACTGATAAAAACATAATCGCTAAAATTCGTACTGAAATAAATAATAGCTCTTTCACGGATGCAGCTAAAAAATATTCGGAAGAAGAGATAGGAAATAGCGGAGGCTATATTGGTTGGAAATCGGAAGAAAATTGTAAAAAAGAATTGTGGGAAGCATTAATATCATTAAAAAAATATCATTATAAAACAGTCAAAGTTGATAAAGGATTTTATTTTATTCGCTATTCTCAAAAACGAGAGAAAAAAATAGATAAAAAATTTGAAGAAGTGAAAGATATTATTGAAAAAATAGTTTTACAAAATAAGAAAAAAGATATTTACGCAAAACTAATAAAAGAGCTAAAGACAAAAGCAGAAATATCAATTTCTGAGTAAAAGGAGAGAGGATGAATAAAATTTTGCAACTGACAATTTTGATGCTGATATTCGTTGGTTTGAACGCAGAACCATTGGGTAAAATAGTGGCAAAAGTGGGAAGAGAAATTATTTTGGAAAGTGAATTGAACGAGCGTTATCAACAGATAAAAGCGACTGGAAATTATGGAGAAGAGATTCCAAAATTTAGCGTTTTGAATGATATGGTGGAATCAAAATTAATATTCCAAAAAGCAAAAAATGATGGATTTGAAGCTGATGATGTAAAAATTAGAAAAATGGTGGAAGAACAAATTAGAAATATATCAGCTCAATTTAAAACGGAGTATGAGTTTAAAGCTGAGTTAAAAAAAGCTGGTTTGACCCTTCCAGATTTAAAAAATTATTATATCGAGCAACTTACTCAGCAAAGTTTGAGAGAGCAAATTATTCAACAGGAGATAAAAAACCGAGTAAATGTAACCGAAGCTGAAGTGAAAGAATACTATCAGGAAAATTTAGATCAAATTCCTAAACGACCAGAAATGATTGAATTAGGAATGATTGTCCGCACGATCAAGCCCAGCAAAAAAACCAAAAAAAAGATTCTCGTTGAAATAAATGAAATTCGTGATATGCTCATTCAAGGTGCAGATTTTGCTGAATTAGCTACCCAATTTAGTGATGGTCCATCAAAAAATAACGGCGGAAGTTTAGGCTCTTTCGGAAGAGGGATGATGGTAAAACCATTCGAAAAAGTTGCATTTGCTTTGATGCCCGGTGAAATTAGCGATGTTGTAGAAACGCAATTTGGGTTCCACATCATCAAAGTGGAAGCGAAAACAGAAGATGAGGTAACTGCCAGTCATATTTTGAAGCAGATTGAATTGACCGAAACCGATATCGAAACTGAAATCCAATTTATGGATGACATTCGAGCTAAAATTATAAACAAACCAGCTTTTCACGAAGCCGCCAAAATTTATTCAGAAGATGATTCTACAGCTGTTAAGGGCGGAATAATTGGAGAATTTGCAGAAAATGATTTTCCGCAAATATTCAAAGAAGAATTAAATAAAATCAAAGTTGGAGAATTTACAAATGTAATCAGAGTAAAAAACGAGCTCTATATTTTAGGAAAATTGAACAAAACAGCAGAACGAGCTTTTGGTTATGTAGAAATTTATGATAATCTATTTGACCTCGTGCAAAATGAAAAAGAGATGAAGTTGTATAAAAACTGGATTAACGAATTGAAGCAAAATTCATTTGTAGAAATTTTAATAGAAGAGTGATGAACAAAATAGCTGTATATTTTTCAACTCTTTTTGGAATAGGATATTTTCCTAAGGCTCCGGGTACGGCTGGCTCTCTGTTTGCCGCACTATTATATTTTGTAATTCCGCCGCTAAATAATTTTTATCTGATTTCTGTGATTATATTTATTTCACTTATTTCGGTTTTCATTATCTCTGCTGCCGAAAAAATTTTGGGGCACGATGATGGAAAAATTGTGATAGATGAATTGTTGGGTTATTTTGTAGCGGTTTTGTTTCTTCCTAAAGAATTACCAATAATAATAATTGCTTTTGTATTATTTAGAATATTTGATATTCTTAAACCAGAACCTGTGAATATATTGCAGAAACTTCCAAAAGGTTGGGGAGTGGTTGCGGACGATATTATGGCTGGAATTTATGCAAATATTATTCTGCAAATATTTGTTTATTTAAGATGAAAAAGTTATTATTAATTATCATTATCATTATCATTGTAAATGGCTGCACCACTATTCCAAAATTAGATGAAGTTGCAAAAAAAGAGTTGTTGCAAAACCATTTAAAAAGTTGGGAAAATTTGAGAATAAGTGGCATTATTGAAGTGAATGATAAAGCCTTTTCTTTTCGCAAAAATATACTTATTCGCAAAAATAAAGAGGCAATGAGGATAGATATTTTTGATACTGGAATTATGGGGTTAAAGCCACAGCCATTTCTAACAGCATATTATGATTCCACATTAACTGTAAAATCTTCTCTCGAAATTGGCGATATTGAAATTCCTCCAATTTTTCAAATTTTTAATTTTTCTGAGTATGAGAAAGAGATTTTAAACAAGAAAGAGATTAAATTTTCGGACTACAAAATTTTCTTTTCAAATGATTATAAAATTGAAAGATTAGAATTTTCTGAAAAATATCACATAAATTTTGAATATGGAAAAAAATTGCAGAAATTGGAGATATTTAAAAAAAATAAAAATATAATAATAATTCAAGTTGACGAAATTTCGCATCAAAAAGTAGAATTAAAAAAAATGTAATTTTTTAGGAAGAGATAAAAATGATAGAGCGATATTCTAGAGAAGAAATGACGAGAATTTGGGAACTACAAAATAGGTTTCAATGTATGTTGGACGTGGAAATTGCCGCTTGCAAAGCAATGAATGAGCTGGGAATTATTCCAAATGAAGATTTGGAAAATATTGTAGAAAAAGCCGATTTCGATGTGGATAGAATTTGTGAAATTGAGAAAATTACCAAGCACGACGTGATTGCCTTTTTAACAAATATTGCGGAATTCGTGGGACCGTCGGCACGATGGATACATTATGGAATGACATCTTCCGATGTTTTGGATACTGCAACTTCAATCCAATTAAAACAAGCTGGAGAACTAATTTTACGAGATTTGGAAAAATTTTCTGAAATTCTTAAAATTAGGGCAAAAGAACACAAAGAAACTCTATGTATCGGGCGTTCACACGGAATTCACGCTGAACCAATTACATTCGGTCTGAAATTTGCTTTATGGTTCGACGAGATGCAACGGAATATCAAGCGAATTCAAAATGCGATTAAGATTATTTCTGTAGGTCAAATTTCCGGGGCGGTGGGTAATTATGCTCATCTTTCTCCCCAAATCGAAAAAATTGCCTGCTCTTATCTCGACCTAAATCCGGTAAATATTTCTACTCAAGTTATTCAGCGTGATCGCATTTCCGAATTTATGAATACACTCGCCATCATCGGCTCTACAATTGAAAAAATTTCTCTGGAAATAAGACATTTGCAAAGAACCGAAGTTTTGGAAGTAGAAGAAAATTTTTCCAAAGGACAAAAAGGGTCATCGGCAATGCCACATAAACGGAATCCTATTATTACTGAACAAATGTGTGGCTTGGCTCGATTACTTCGGTCCAATGCAATGGCGGCTATGGAGAATAACGCACTTTGGCACGAGCGAGATATCAGTCATTCTTCGGTAGAAAGAATAATTTTACCAGATTCCACAATTTTGACGAATTATATGTTGAATAAAATGATTCCACTCATCGAAAAATTGCTGATTTACCCTGAAAAAATGATGGAAAACATAAATCTTACAAATGGTTTAATATTCTCTCAAGTATTACTTTTAGAACTTTCTAAAAAAGGAATTTCCCGAGAAGATGCTTACGGAATAGTGCAAAAAAATGCAATGGAGTGTTGGGAAACAAAACAGCCTTTCAAAAATTTAATAATGGCTGATGAAACAATAAATCACTATTTTAACAAAACTGAAATTGAAGAGATATTTTCTTTTGAAAGGTATAAAAAAAATGTGGATTATATTTTTGAAAGAACGGGTATTTAATAAAAAACAAAAAGGAAAATATGAAAATCAAAATAATTATTCCAAATATGATTACCGCAGCAAGTTTAATTTCGGGACTTTTTGCACTTCATTATACATTTGAAGGTGATTTTCGCACTGCGGCTTGGCTCATTGCTCTTTCGATGATTTGTGATGGACTAGATGGGAAAATTGCCAGAATGTTAAATGCTCAGAGTCAGTTTGGAGCACAATTTGACACGCTTTCTGATTTTGTGGCTTTTGGGGTTGTGCCGGGATTTTTAGTTTACAAAGCGGTATTATTTCAATTTGAACTAATTGGTGTAATAACGGCGATTTTTTATGTAATTTCAGGCGGCTATCGGTTGGTGCGATTTTCTTTAAAAAATCATGTTTCAAATGTAAAAGAGCCTTTTATCGGTCTTCCAATTCCAGCGGCAGCAGGCATGATAGCATCGTTTATGATTTTTAATTTCTATACTTGGAATGAAATAAAATTTCCGGATGTTTTCATGGTTATCAGTTTTATTTCGGCGGTTTTAATGATTAGTAAAATTGAATATCTTCCTCTTGAAAAAGGGAAAAAATTAACTAAAGAATCTAAATTTTTCATAATTTTAGCACTTGTTAGTTTAATTGCTGCAATCAAATATTCATATTTCATTTTTGGATTATGGATTTTGCTCTATATTTTGTATGGAATTATTAGAGAAATAATTTTACGGCATAAAAAATAAAAATGATAAATTATTCTATTAGCAAAACATTCTAAAATCTGCGAGATTTATTAAAAAATAATTAGTAATTTGTTGATATACAATTAAAAGAAATAAGCTAATCTTGTATTTCAATTAAATATTTCTTGACATACAAACCATAAATTTTTACAAAGAATGGGTAGTGTAATTAAGAAAATATTAGAAATGTAATAGCAGAATGTAGAGTTGAAAAAGGAGGATGAATGCCAATATTTAAAGATAATTATTTTACCAATGATACCTATTTGCTTCGCTTGGAAAGATTGAAAATTTTACATAATTATATCGACGATTGGGCAGGACAATTATTTGTTCCAGCATCGCTAAATGAATGGGCAAAAAGCGCTTATGATATTTGGAAAAAAACTTTGCTAAAATTGGAAGAGACAAAACAAAACAAAAAAGATTTATTTAAACACTTAAAAAAAACAGATGAAAAGACATTCAAATATTACTTGAAGTGCAAACGATTTTTAAATTTACAATTTTTGAATGCTATTGAGATGCAAAAAAATCTTGGAATTGCCCAAAGATTTCCCAGAAATAGAAACGAAAAATTTGAAACAATAATGAAATTGATTTCTGCGATTAAAGAAAATCCTGAAATATTAGCCAAAGAATTCGTGGAAAAATTAGAGCTTCTTTATTCCGAATCTGAAAGAGCATTTAAAAAAGCTCATAATCAGAATTTTGATGATCAAACAGACCAAGTTGCGATATATCAGAAAGATTCAAAGAATTTGCGGGCGTTGTATTCTTGGGCACTTATGCACTGGGAAACCGACCAGCCTTATTTGGTGCAATTAGGATTTGCAGTGAAACATCCCAAACAAAAGAAAAATTAAATCAAAAATAGTGAATTTTATAAGAAGCATTATTGATTTTATTTTTCCAGCGACTTGTTTCTCTTGTGGTGAAAAATTGTCTAAATATGAAAATGTTGTTTGTGCAAAGTGTGAAAATTTACTACAATTTTTAGAAGATGTTTGCCACAAATGCGGAAGTCCAAAAAAATCCAAAGATTGTGAAGTTTGCAAATCAAATTCTTTCTATTTCGATAAAGCAAGGTCGCTCTATATTTTTGACGAAAAATTGCAAAAACTTATTCATGAATTCAAATATAATGAAGTTGTGAGTATTGGAAAATACTTTGGTGGAAAAACGGGAGAATTTTTAAAACATTTTTTGCCGTTTGAAAATATTGATATAATTGCACCGATTCCGCTACACACCGTTAAAAAACGATCTCGTGGCTTCAATCAATCAGAAATTTTGACAAAAGAAATTTCCAAAATAATGAATTGGAAACATATTCCAAAATTAATTTTGCGGAAACAATTTACCCAAACGCAGACAAAATTAAATCGTGCAGAAAGGCAAAAAAATGTGGCCGATGCTTTCAAAATAAATAAAAAATTTGAAATAAAAGGAAAGAATATTCTAATCGTGGATGATGTTTTTACGACTGGTTCGACAGCAAATTCTATTTGTAGATTGCTCAAAAAAAACAAAGCTGGAAAAATTTATGTTCTTACAATTGCCAAAGCTCGACAGATTTTTTAGCGTCAAATAAACTAACTTTTTAGCAAAATCTATATCTTGACAGTTGAATAGAGAAAAAGATTTTTACATAAGTAAGTTCTTAAGGAGGAGAAAAAATGACTACGAAAGATAAAACTTCAGCTTTGAAAACAGCACTCAATCAGCTTGATAAACAATTTGGAGTTGGCACGATTATGCGAATGGGAGATAAACCAAAAATTAAAGTAGAAGCAATTCCAACTGGTGCCATAAACTTGGATGCTGCACTTGGAATTGGTGGCATTCCCAAAGGTAGAGTAACCGAAATTTATGGACCTGAAGCATCGGGAAAAACCACATTAGCGTTACATTGTGTGGCGGAAGCACAAAAACAAGAAGGGGTAGTTGCTTTCATAGATGTAGAGCATGCTCTCGATCCCATTTATGCAAGAAATATCGGAGTTGACACAGAAAATTTATTGCTTTCACAACCCGATGGCGGTGAGCAAGCATTGGAAATTGTGGAGACACTTGTTCGCAGTAATGCTATCGATTTAATTGTAATAGATTCAGTGGCTGCACTTGTTCCGCGTGCTGAAATTGAGGGTAATATGGGTGATACACATGTTGGATTGCAAGCTCGTTTAATGTCGCAAGCTCTCAGAAAACTCACCGGAATAATCAGCAAATCCAATACTTCCGTAATCTTCATCAATCAAACAAGGATGAAAATAGGTGTTCCAGCTTATGTTAATCCCGAAACAACAACTGGCGGTGTGGCTCTAAAATTTTATTCTTCACTAAGAATGGAAGTGAGAAGAATTGGCTCCATCAAGGAAATTGGCGGCGAAGCTAACATCTTAGGAAATAAAACAAGAGTTAAAATTGTGAAAAATAAATTTGCACCTCCATTTAAAAAAGTTGAATTTCCGATTATTTTTGGAGTTGGAATTTCCCATTTTGACATATTAATTAATGTAGCGGTAGACAATAATATCGTGAAAAAAAGCGGTTCGTGGTTCTCTTACAGCGATACCAAAATAGGACAAGGTTCCGAAAAAGTGAAAGCTTTTTTAAAAGAAAATATTGAAATAAGAGATGAAGTAGAAAGAAAAGTGAAAATAGTTTTGGGCTTGATAGAAGCTCCCGAAGATGAAAATAAAAACGAGAAAAAAGAGTAAAACAATTTCGATAATTTCTTATGATAATGAAAATTGGGGGATTTTGTCAGACAAAATCCTCCAAACTATTTTAGGAAATTTTAACGATAAAATTTCACCAGAAATTGGCGAAAAATTACTTTCTGAAATTGAAAAATTTACGTGGAATAAATTTTTGGATTTTTTGTCGTATCGCGAAAGATCACGCGGTGAATGCGAAGTTTTTCTTTCGACTAAACTTTTTTTACGAAAAAATATTCAATCTAAATTTATCGAAGAAGTAATTTCACGCAAATTTCTCAATGACGAAAGATTTGCTGAAATTTACGTTGATGAATTATTACGAAAAGGTAAAAGTCGGCGTGAAATTATCCAAAAATTGTTCCAAAAAAGAATTTCAGAAAATATTATAAATCAACTTTTATTCGAAAAATTCACACCCCAAAAACGAGATGAAATTATTCAGCAAAACATCGAAAAAGCAAAACAAAAATATGCTCGATTTTCGGAAGAAGAAAAACGCGAAAAAATATTGAATTACCTCTGTCGAAGAGGATTTTTATACGCAGAAATAAGGGAGAAAATATGATTACAAAAGTAAAAGATATTGTTAAATTTTTGAACGATTTTGCCAATCCAAATTTGGCTTTCGAATGGGATAATGTTGGCTTTCAAATTGGCAATGGAGAGACAAAAGTAACGAAAATTTTACTCACGTTGGATGTTACCGAAAACGCCATCAATAAAGCGATTAAAGAAAAGGTAAATTTGATAATTTCACACCATCCATTTATTTTTAGACCGATAAAAAAAATCACAAATCCGTTTTATTTTAGGCTAATTAAAAATGACATTTCGGTCTATTGTGCACACACAAATCTCGATGTTATCCAAAATGGCGTTAATGATGCACTTGCCGAAAAATTAAACTTGCAAAACACAAAGATTATTTTGAATGAAACGGGATTAACCACTGAAATCACCAAATATTTCCAAAAAGATGATGAAAATCTCGGGTTGGGTTTGATTGGTGAATTGGAAGTTCCGCAAAAATTAGCTGAATTTGCAAAATTTGTTAAAGCAAAACTTAAATGCCCGTTTGTCAAATTGTGGATTGGTAATAAAAATGAGAATAGACTGATAAAAAAAGTAGCCGTTTGTGGTGGAAGTGGTTCAAATTTAATTCCAAAAATCATTGGTAATGCGGATGTTTTTGTTAGTAGCGGATTTGATTATCACACCCTTTTAAGCTGCAAAATGCCACTCATTGATGCGGGACATTTTTATACAGAAAATCCTGTTTTGAATAATTTACACAAAATACTAAAAGAGTTTAATTTGGAAATAATCGAGCTAAAAGCTGATGAACATGAGATAACAAAAGAACAGATAATATGATTCCTGAAATCACCATTTGGATGTCAGAATTTATTATCAATTATGGCACTCTCGCTTTATTTGTTACCTCATTTATTGCGGCAACCATCGTTCCTGCCAGCTCTTCCGCAATTTTATTGATAGCTCTTGCCGGTGGAGCTGCACTGATTCCAGCACTCATTTCCTGCTCGATTGGGAATAGTTTGGGGTGTGCCACAAATTATTGGATTGGCAGGTTAATTGGCAAACCACTTATTCCAAAATTAAGGAAAAATAAAAACGGCAAAAAAGCAATTCGGTATGTGCAAAAATACGGAACTTACAGTTTATATTTGGCATGGACGCCATTTCTCGGCGATCCAATTACTATTGCCGCTGGTATTTTTCGCATTAATTTTCTCAAATTTTCTGTTATTGTATATTCTTTTCGGATTGCCGGATATATCGTTGTAGCCCTATTTTTTATTTAGTTGTCAAAGCTAGTAAAGAAAAAATGTCAAAATAATTTTTTTAATTGCAATGTGTTAATTGTAAAACGAGAAGTGTAAAAAACTACTTGACAACATCCGTTATTAAAATAACTTCATTGCAATAGTTGAATGTTCTAATTAAGGAGGAACAAAATGAAAAAAATAAATTTAGTTTTAGGTTTACTGCTACTTGCAGTATTTGCATTTGCGCAAGCAGAGTTTTCACAAATTACTGAAAATTTCAACGATATCGATGTGGGACTTGCTTCTTCTCCTACTTTTACCGACTTAGATGGTGATGGTCTGCTCGATATGCTTGTTGGTAATCGTGGTGGTAATATTTTTCATTATGAACAAGACAGCATCAATTCCACCTCATTTACTCTAGTGACCGAGAACTTTAGTGGCATCGATGTGGGATTTTATTCTACCCCTACTTTTACTGATTTAGATAATGATGGTTTACTTGATATGTTCAGTGGTGAAAATACGGGAAATATTAATCATTATGAACAAGACAGTATCAATTCCACCTCATTTACTTTAGTGACCGCGAACTTTAATAGCATCGATGTGGGAGGTTATAATATGGCTACTTTTACCGACCTAGATGGTGATGATCTGCTCGATATGCTTGTTGGTGAAAATGATGGTAACATTAATCATTACGAACAAAACAGCGTCAATTCCTTATTATTTACTTTGGTGACAGAGAACTTTAACAACATCAATGTGGGAACTCGTTCTTCACTTGCTTTTATAGATTTAGATGATGACGATTTGCTTGATATGTTTAGTGGTGAATATACAGGAAATATTAATCATTATGAACAAAACAGCGTCAATTCCACCTCATTTACTTTGGTGACCGAGACCTTTAGCGGCATCGATGATGGAGGTTATAGCAGTCCTACTTTTACTGATTTAGATGGAGATGGTCTGTTTGATATGCTCATTGGTTTAAGTAGTGGTAACATCTGCCATTATGAACAAGAAAATTATGACGCTCCAGTTCCCGTAATCCTCACTAATTTTACATCTGTGGTAGCAGGTGAATTTGTAAATATTTCTTGGACGGTAGAATCGGAATGCGGAATTAGCAAATACAATCTTTATCGTGGTGAAACAGCTGAAGTTTTAATTTATAGCGTGAATGCGGAAAATCTTACCACAACTCATACTTACGAATATCAAGATTCTGAAATAGAAGTTGGAACTTACACATATTGGTTAGAATCAGTTGAAAATGATGGTTCATCTCAAATTTACGATCCTTGTTCAGTTGAGGTTTTTGAAGAAGACGATGAAAACGAAGATATTCCTGAAGAGATGATTATGGGCAATTATCCAAATCCATTCACAAATGAAACTACAATAAGTTTTTCGTTAACCGAAGATGCTACAATCAGTTCTATCGAAATTTACAATACAAAAGGACAGCTTATTGACCAATTAGAAATTACTAGTTCCGAATCAGGAATTAATACAATTCCTTATTCAGCTGGTAAACTTTCATCTGGAATTTATCTCTACAAACTTGTGGTTGATAACAAAATCGTTGATACAAAAAAGATGATTCTTTTGAAATAAGAAATTTTAAACTGCAAAAGATTAATTCAACAAAAGCGTAGCCAAACCCAAAAATGAGGCAAATCCGCCGATATCGGTGAGCATAGTAATAATCACGCTCGAAGCAAGTGCAGGATCAATTTTCAAAATTTTCATAACTACCGGAATAAGTGAACCTACCAAGCCGGCAATGAACATATTACAAATCATCGCTATGCCCAAAATAACGCCCAGCATTATATCGCCATTCAGTAAATATGCTATCAACATTGCCGCTGAACCGACAATTATTCCATTAATAGTGCCAACCGTAATTTCTTTCAAAATAGCTTTGGAAGTATTGTAAATTGTCAGCTCACCGAGTGCAATACCACGCGTTATCACGGTGAGGGTTTGCGTTCCAGAATTTCCACCCAAACCAGCCACGATTGGCATCAAAACAGCCAGAATGGATAGATTCTCAATTGTTTGCTGGAAAATTCCGACTACAGATGAAACCAAAAGTGCAGTAAATAAATTCAAAGTGAGCCAAGGTAAGCGTTTTTTTACAGAATTAAGCGGAGTTGTAAAAACTCTATCTTCATTTTCCAAACCCACCATTTTATAGGCATCTTCGGAAGCTTCATCATCAATTACATCAATAATATCATCAACGGTAATTCTGCCCAAAAGATGATTTTCAGCATCAATAACTGGCAAAATAAAAAGGTCGTATTTACGAAAAAGGTGAGCAACTTGTTCTTGATCTTCGTCAACATTTACCGTAACCAAATTTTCTTCAATTAGCTCAATTGCTGTTTTATCGCTTTTTGCTAAAAGCAACTTAATCACTTCTAATAATCCAATCAATCTGTTTTCGACATCGACCACAAAAATATAATGAATATTTTCCACTTCCTCAGAATTTTCCCGAATATGTTTGATGATTTCATCACGCTTCATCTCTTTTTGCACAGCGATAATCTCGGTTTGCATCAAACCGCCAGCAGATTCCTCATCATATTGTAGTAATTGGGAAATTTCGGCAGAATCTTCTTTATCTATTTTTGCCAAAATTTCATCTGCTAAATCATCTTTCAATTCAGAAACAATATCTGTCGCCTCATCGGAATCCATTTCGTCAACGATGTTGGAAAGATTTATTTGGGAGATGTTTTTTATGATATTTTCGCGCACCTCATCATAAAGTTCGTGAAGCACATCTGCGGCATTTTCCAGATTCAGTAATTGAAAAACCTGAGTTTGATATTCTCCTGAAAGGTTGTTAATAATTTGTGAAATATCACCCGGATGACATTTATTTAATTCTTTTGTCAACAGAGATAATTTATTCTGCTCAATTAGTTTAACTGTTTGAATTAGGGTAAATTGCTTCATTTAATACTCCAAATTCTAATTTGAGAGATGATAAATATTTTATTGTTTTTTTGTCTAATTATTTAAATTAAAAGCCCCACTTTTGTGGGGCTTTTAGGAGAAAAAAGAAAATAACTAATCTTCTTTTTTGGGGGAATGATCTACAAATTCTATAATTGCCATCGGAGCACAATCACCAGTCCGATAACCATTCTTAATAATTCTTGTATATCCACCTTCAACATCTTTATATTTAGGTGCAATTTCATCGAATACTTTCTTTACTAAAGTTCTATTTTGCAAAATTTTAAATGCTAATTGCCGATGATGTACAGAACCTTTTTTTCCATAAGTTATAACTCTTTCGGCCAAGCTTCTCATCTCTTTTGCTCTTGCCTGAGTAGTATTGATTCTACCATTTTCCACGAGAGAGACGACCAGATTTTTTAACATCAAATTTCTATGTCCTTTCTCTCTGCCGAACTTTCTTCCTTTTACTTTATGTCTCATAATTAATACCTTCTATTTTTTGATAATAATGCTATCACTTGCATCTTCAATTTTCTGTCTAATGCCCTTAACATCCATACCGAGAGAGAGGTCATATTTAGTTAGAAGTACCTTAATTTCATCTAAAGATTTCTTACCAAAATTACGATATTTTAACATCTCATTCTCTGTTTTGGAAACAAGTTCACCGATTTTTCCAATCTTAGCGGCTGATAAACAATTGCTACAACGAACTGAAAGTTCGAGCTCATGCACTTGACTATCCAAAATTTTACCAAGATTCACTAATTCAGGATCGATTTCCACTTCCTTAATATATTCCGGTTCTGTTTCAAATAGAACAACTTTGTCATAAATATCTCTCAATATTTTAGCAGCTAAATAGAGTGCATCTTTGGGGTCAATACTGCCATCTGAAGTTAATTCTATTATCAATTTATCATAATCAATGCGTTCACCAACACGCTCATTTTTCTGAGTGTATTTCACTTTTGTAATAGGTGAATAGATAGAATCAATTGCGATTGCACCAACTGGCTTATCTTCATCATCATGTTTTTCGGCAGCTTGATAACCTCTGCCGATACCGAGCCACAATTCCATGCGGAATTCTACATCTTCAGTCATCTCCAAAAGCACAAGATCTTTATTTACGATTTCCACATCTTCAGAATCTTGGATATCGGCTGCAGTAATTACGCCAATACCTTTGTGTTCCAAAATAAGTTTTTCCTCTTTTATAGAATCTGTTTTGATAACCAATTGCTTGATGCGAAGAATTAAGTCGATGAAATCTGAATCTGAGCCGGGAATTGGAGTAAACTCGTGATGTAATCCTTCAATTTTTACAAATTGAACGGCCGCACCTTGAATAGAAGACAATAAAACTCTTCTAAGAGTATTTCCGATAGTAATTGCAAATCCAGGTTCAAGAGGACCAATTTCAAATTTTCCATATTTGGAAGTGTAGCTATCTTCATCTATCTGCACTTTATTAGGTAATTGTAAAGGTTCAAGAAATTTCATATTTTCTCTCCTGTCTACTATTTAGAATAAAACTCAACGATAAGCCTTTCATCAATATCGAGTGGTATTTGTTCTCGAGTTGGAATACTCAATATTTTTCCATAAAATTTATCTTTATTAACTTCAAACCATTCAATGCTATCTACTTCAGTAGATGCTTCCATCGCATCTTGAATTAAGCCCATTGTTCGTTTGTTTTCTTTCACTTCTATCACATTTTCAGATTTTACTAGGAATGAAGGAATGTTAACTTTTTTGCCATTTACAGTGATATGTCCGTGTCTAATTATTTGTCTTGCAGATTTTCTAGAAGGAGCAAATCCCATTTTGTAAACTACGTTATCCAAACGAGTTTCCAATAATTGCAAAAGGTTTTCACCTGTTATGCCAGTTTTTTTTGCTGCCATCTTAAAATACTTTCTAAATTGCTTTTCTAAAATGCCATAAATTCTTTTTACTTTTTGTTTTTCACGCAAGTGAATTCCATAGTCGCTTAATCGTTTTTTAAAGCGTTTTCCGCTTCCATGTTCTCCCGGAATATAAGCACGCTTTTCCATCGCACATTTTTCGGAATAACATCTAACGCCTTTCAAAAATAGTTTAGTATCTTCTCTTCTACATAATTTACACGAAGGTCCAGTATATCTTGCCATTTTTATACTCTCCTTGCTTTTCTTGGTCTGCAACCGTTATGAGGTAGCGGTGTAGCATCTTCGATTAAAGTTATTTCCAAGCCGTTGCCATTTAAAGAACGAATTGCAGATTCTCGTCCACCACCCGGTCCTTTCACAATAACTTGAACTTTTGTAACTCCCATTTCTAAAGCAGATTTAGCTACTTCCTCACCGGCAAGCTGAGCTGCAAATGGAGTACTTTTTTTCGAACCTTTATAGCCAATTTTTCCACCACTTGACCAAAAAAGCACATTTCCCGATTTATCTGTGAGAGTAATAACAGTATTATTGAAACTTGAATAGATGTGCACTACTGCTTCATTAAACGATACACGAATTTTTTTCTTTTTAATTCGTGCTCTTTTACCCTTTATATTTTTATTTATTTTAGCCACTGTAATTCTCCCTATCTACTTTTTGCGACGACCGCGTCTCGTTCTTGCATTTGTATGCGTTCTTTGACCGCGAACAGGCAATCCTTTTTTGTGCCTAAGTCCACGATAACAACCTATCTCCATAAGTCGTTTTATGTCTAATGCTCTTTGAGCTCTTAATTCACCCTCAACGATACAATCGTTTTGAACGATTTCGCGAATCACTTTTTCTTCATCGGTGCTAAGATCTTGCACCTTTGTGTCTTCATTGATACTTGCTTTTTTTAGAATTTCTTGAGCCAACGATTTTCCAATTCCAAAAATATAAGTAAGTCCAATAACTATTCTCTTTGTTTTAGGTAAATCAACCCCTGCTATATGTGCCAACTAATCCTCCTAATCTTAACCCTGGCGTTGTTTATGCTTTGGGTTAGAACAGATAACCCGAATAACGCCTTTTCGTTTTATTATTTTACAATCTTTGCAGATTTTTTTTACTGATGCTCTTACTTTCATCACAATCTCCTATTTATAACGATACACAATTCTTCCTCGATTTAAATCGTAGGGAGAAAGCTCTACTTTCACCTTATCGCCGGGAAGAATTCTAATATAATGCATTCTCATCTTTCCGGAACTATGAGCAAGTATCTCGTGTCCATTTTCCAATTCAACTTTGAATTTCATATTCGGTAACGCTTCCGTTACTTCACCTTCAACTTCAATTACGCCTTCTTTTGCCATAATAACACTCTTCTCTTTTCGTTAATGAACCGACAAAATTTCCGGCTCATTTTTAGTTATTAGTATTGTCTTCTCAAAGTGTGCAGATAGAGAACCATCTGCGGTAAAAAATTCCCAACCTTTCTCTCTTACGCGGTTGGTTCCGATATTTACCATTGGTTCAATCGCTAATGTCATTCCAGCTTTTAATCGAGGACCTTTTCCTAAAGTCCCGATATTTGGAATAATTGGTTCTGCGTGCAATTCTGTTCCGATACCGTGTCCGGTTAAATTATCGGCCACAAAATATCCTTGAGACTGCACAAACGAGCCAATTGCATTTGAAATATCACCAACTCTTGCACCATCTTTTGCCTGAGCTATTCCTCTGTTAAGTGCTTCCATCGTTACTTCCATCAATCTTGAGGAAGCAGAAGATACTTTCCCAACTTTGTAAGTTCGGGCGGCATCACCATAGTAACCATCTTTATAAACGCCAATATCGATTCCTATGATATCACCTTCTTTCAGTTTTTGTTTCTTAGACGGGATTCCATGAACAATCACTGAATTAACTGAAGCACATATAGCCGCTGGAAATGGGGATAGTCCCGGCACTGTGTAACCTTTAAACGCAGGTTTTCCACCTTCTGAACGAATAAATTTTTCTGCAAATTTACTCAATTCAAAAGTAGAAATTCCTGGTTTTATGATGCTTTCCAATTTTTGAAGTAGCTCACCTACGATGCGATTACTTTCTCTCATTTTTGCAATTTCTTTGCTGTTTTTTATAGAAATCATCCTGCTACTTCTTCCACACTCTATGCAATACTAAATTCTAACCTCTTCTACCGCGGAGTTTTCCTTTCTTCATAAAACCTTCATAGTGCCTCATAACAAGATGTGATTCGATTTGCTGAAGAGTGTCAAGGGCAACACCTACGATAATGATGAGCCCAGTTCCCCCGAAATAGAAAGGTAGGTTTGCCCATTTTTGCATAAATTGTGGTAATACTGCCACAAATGCAAAAAAGGCTGCGCCCGGCAAAGTAATTCTTACCAGAACGCTATTTATATAATCGGCAGTTCTTTTTCCAGGTTTTCTACCAGGAATAAAACCACCATATTTTTTCATATTTTCTGCCATTTCAATTGGGTTTAAAACCATTGCTGTATAAAAATATGCAAAGAAAATAATTAATCCAACATATAAAACTGTGTATAAAAATGCTCCAGGAGACAGCAATTGTACAACTTTATCCATAAACTCGCTACCTTTGAAAAATGTTGCAATTGTTCGCGGAAACATCAAAATTGCCGATGCGAAAATAATCGGAATTACACCTGCTGTATTTACTTTTAGTGGAATATGTGTGCTTTGACCGCCATAAACTTTTCGACCCACAATGCGTTTTGCATATTGCACCGGTATCTTACGAATTCCTTCCGTAACTAATACAACCGAAGCCGTAACCAAAACCATCACGACCAAAACTGCCACAACGGTAAAGATGTTCAGTGCACCGGCTTGCATCATTTGGAACATTTGGATAAAACCTTGTGGGTAACGAGCAATAATTCCTGCAAAAATAATCAATGAAATACCATTTCCAATTCCATTTTCAGTTATTTGCTCACCCAACCACATTATGAACATCACACCTGTAACCATCGTAATTACACTTGTGAAAATGAACAAAACTGGATTTGCAACGGTAACCGCACCTTCGATAGATTTAAGGAACATTGTGATTCCGATTGCATTAAAAGATGCAACGAAAACCGTGCCGTATCTCGTATATTGAGCAATTTTTTTCTGGCCTTCTGCACCCTCTTTTTTTAATCTTTCAAAGAAAGGAATTACACCACCTAAAAGTTGAATAACGATAGATGTAGTAATGTAAGGCATTATTCCTAATGCAAATACAGAAGCTCGACCAAGATTACCACCCACGAAAAGGTCGAACATTCCAAATAAATTTCCACCACCTTGTGATGCCGTTCCCATAAATTGCTCAATTGCACTTGAGTTAATGCCTGGAATCGGAATATAACTTCCCAATCTGTAAATAATCAGAATTAGGGCTGTGAAAAGAACTTTTCTTTTTAAATCTGGTATCTTAAAAATATTACCTATGCTTTCTAACACTTTAGATTACCTCCGCTTTACCACCGTTCTTTTCAATGATTTTTTTTGCTGCTGCTGAAAACGCATTTGCCTTTATGGTAATTTTTTTATCAAAAACATCACCAGCTTTTGCCAAAATTTTTACCGGAGCTTTTTCTTTTGCTCTTGGTTTTCTAATTAAATTAAGATTTTCCAACATTTCAATATTGATCTCTTTCTCATCAATGTTTTGCAAAGTGCCTAAATTTACAACTCTTACTTGCTTCCTAAAAATGTTTGTAAATCCTCTTTTAGGAAGTCGTCTTTGCAAAGGCATTTGCCCACCTTCGAACCATAATGGAACATTTCCACCGGAACGAGATTTTTGACCTTTATGACCCTTACCGGCTTGTTTTCCAAAACCGCTACCTTCGCCTTTTCCCAATCTTTTTTTATGTTTCTTTATTTTGGGTCGTCTAATTTCATGAAGTTTCATTATCTCTCCTTAACCTACTTTTTCTCTGATTTTGCTTCAGTTTTTTGAGGAGTTTTTTTTGTTTTTGGAGAATCCTTTTTTACTGTTTTTTTCGGAGTTGTCTTTTTAACAGTAGTTTTAGAGGAATCTTTTTTTGTCTCTTTTTTGGAAGTTTCTTTAGAAGCTACTTTTTTAGTTGTTGTTTTTTTTACTGTTTTCTCCGCAGTTTTTGTTGTCTTCTTTGGAGCTTTTTTCGTTTCTTTAATCTCTTCCACTTTCACCAAATGAATTACTTTATTTATCATACCTCTGATAACAGGGTTGTCATCATGAATTTTCACTTTTTGAATTCTGCCAAGCCCAAGTGCAGCAATCGTGCGTTTTTGGTCTTCTTTTCTACCGATAGTGCTTCTCAATTGAGTAACTTTCAGTTTCATTTTGCTTCCTCCTGAATTTCTTGAGGTGCTTTTCTACCAGTAAGTTCTGCAATTGTTTTTCCACGAAGTTTTGCAACTTGGGAAATGGTTCTCAAATTTTTCAAACCATTCACAGTAGCTTTCACTACATTTGCCGGAGTATTTGAGCCCAAAGATTTTGTAAGAATATTTTCGATGCCAGCCGCTTCCAAAATAGCACGAGCAGGACCACCAGCGATAACGCCAGTTCCTGGAGAAGCTGGTTTCAGTAATATTTTACTTGCACCAAATTTTCCGTTGAGTTCGTGAGGAATAGTTCCATTTACAATTGGCACATTGAACATATTTTTAGCGGCTCGTTGTTTAGCTTTGTTAATTGCATAAACTATTTCGTTAGCTTTTCCTACGCCTACACCAATTCTACCATCTTTATTTCCAACAACAACCACGGCGTTAAAACTGAAATTTCTACCACCTTTAACAACTTTTGCAACACGGCTTGTTGTTACTACTTTTTCCACTTCAAATTGTGGTTCATTATCACGAGGATTTTTTCTCTTTCTTTCTCTTTCCAAGTTTCCTCCCTTATAGTTCCAAACCGGCTTTTTTCAAACCATCTGCAAGTGCTTTTACCCTTCCGTGAAAAAGGTATCCACTTCGGTCAAATTTGACTTTTTTGATTTTTTTCTTTTTAGCCAGTTCGCCCAATTGTTTTCCAAGTTCAAAACTTTGTTCAGTTTTTTTCTTTGTTTTATCAATCTTTATATCTTTTGAGTTTGTAGATAAGCCAACAATTGTATTTCCTTTCACATCATCAATAATTTGAGCGGAAATATTTGTTAAACTTCTAAAAACTGAAAGACGAGGGATATCAGTTGTTCCAAATATTTTTTTTCTGATGGAAAACTTTCGTCTTTTACGATTAAAGTTCTTTTTATATTCTGTTTTTCTTTTTTTCATAGTATCTCCTTTACGCAGTAGCTGCTGTTTTACCCGGTTTAATTTTAATGTATTCACCCTTAAATCTGATACCTTTTCCGGTAGCATAATTTAATGGTTTACGACATCTCTTAATCTCTGCGGCAAATTTTCCAACAACTTCCTTATCGATACCTTTCACTAATATTTTTGCTTGCACACTAAGTGGACCTTGTTCTCTTCTTGGAATTGCTTCCGCATGAACTTCGAGTGATTTTGGGATTTCCAATAATATTTCATGAGCAAAACCGACATTTAGTTTCAACCATGGTCCAACCACTTCTGCTGTGTAGCCGGTGCCAATTACTTGCAATTCTTTTTCATAACCATCCGTAAGTCCAATGACATAGTTTTGAATCAAAGAGCGATAGAGACCGTGATATGATTTCTGTGTTTTGCTATCATCTCGGCGGGTTACAATAATTTGACCATCTACTTCTTTTACTTTGATACCGTCTTGCACTTCAATACTAAGTTCTCCATTTTTATTAGAGACTGTAACCTTATTACCTTTGATATCAACTTTAACACCTTCAGGGATTTCAATCGGGGTTTTACCAATTCTTGACATAATTCCTCCCTACCAAACCTTACAAATATATTCACCGCCGACATGCTGTTTGCGAGCATCTCTATCTACCATAACACCTTTACTTGTCGAAATAATCGCACAACCAGTATTATTGAGAACGGACGGAATATTATTTGCACTCACATAAATTCTTAATCCGGGTTTGCTAATTCTTTCGATACCAAGCATAACCGGCTCACCATTATTGGTGTATCTTAGGTTTATATAGATACGCTTTCTATAGACTTTTTTCTTGGGATTTCTAACAACTAATTCGTAGCTGTTAATAAAGTTTTCCTCATCGAGTATCTTTGCGATAGATTCATTAATTTTACTATGATGAATAGCTACCGTTTTATGATCTGCCCGATATGCGTTCCTAATTTTAGTAATAGCATCAGCGATAGGATCTGTTACACTCATTTTTTCTCCTTAATTAAATTAATTCAACGCAGATTTTTTTAATCAGCGTTTGCTTTTTATTTTTTACCAACTTGCTTTTCTGATTCCGGGAATTTGACCTTCGGAAGCCAATTTTCTAAAACATATACGACACATTCCAAAGTCTCTCATGTAGGCTCTGGATCTTCCACAAATTTTACAGCGACTATATTCCCTGGAAGAAAATTTTGCTTTTCTTTTCTGTTTAACGCGCCATGATTTTTTTGCCAAAATGACTCCTTTATTTCTTCTTTCTGAACGGCATTCCAAATTGGGATAATAACTCTCTGCCTTCTTCATCAGTTTTGGCAGTTGTTGAAATTGAAACACCCAATCCTCTTATTGCATCTATTTTATCAAAATCTATTTCTGAGAATATTGATTGTTCTTTTATACCCAAAGAGTAATTTCCGCGACCATCAAAAGATTTTCGCGATACTCCCCTAAAATCACGCACACGCGGAATATAGATGGAAATTAATCTATCCAAAAATTCATACATTCCATCACGCCGCAAAGTTACTTTGCAACCAATTGGCATGCCTTCTCTAAGTTTGAAATTTGAGATAGATTGTTTTGCTTTTGTGATTATCGGTTTTCTGCCGGTGATAATAGTAAGTTCTTTTACCGCATTATCTAAAAGTGCCTTATTTTCCGTAGCTCCACCCACACACATATTAATAGAAATTTTTTCCAATTTTGGAACTTCATTCACATTCTTGTATTCGAAATTTTTCATCAATGCAGGAATTATCTCTTTTTTGTATTTTTCATGTAATCTATTCATTTCCTACTCCCCTAAATTTCATCGCCAGTTTTTTTACAAACCCGGATTCTGGAATCACCAGCTTTCTTAAAAACAGCTTTTGTAACATTATTGATCTTTTCGTTGTAAAGTTTCACATTAGAAACATGAATTGAAGCTTCACGCTCAATGATTCCGCCCTGCTGATTTTGCTGAGTTGGTCTGGTGTGTTTCTTGATGAAATTCACCTTTTCCACAATAACTCTTTCGGTTTTAGGAATTGCTTGTAAAACTTTTCCTTTAACACCTTTATATTGTCCGGTTGTAACGACAACAGTATCGCCTTTTTTAATTCTCATTTTATTTTTAGACATTTTTGCTCCCTACAGCACTTCTGGTGCAAGTGAGATTATTTTTGTGTAGTGATTTTCTCGTAACTCTCGAGCAACAGGACCAAAAATACGAGTTGCAATTGGTTCACCTTTTTCATCAATAATCACAGCCGCATTATCTTGAAATTTCACATAAGATCCATCATTACGAGAAATCTCTTTGGCAGTTCTTACTATTACTGCTTTTTGCACCGAACCTTTCTTAATCTTACTATTTGGAATAGCGGATTTTATCGCCACTATAATCTGATCACCAACACTTGCATATCTTCTGCCGGAACCACCCAATACTTTTATACATTGAGCTTTCTTTGCTCCAGAATTATCTGCTACAGTTAAATTTGTTTGAGCTTGAATCATAACAAACTCCTTCTATTTTCTTCTTTCAATAATTTTATTTAAAACCCATCTTTTATCTCTGCTTAGAGGTCTGCATTCTTGAATTTCTACAGTATCTCCAATATTGCATTCGTTCTTTTCATCATGAGCTTTAAATTTTTTATGTCTTCTTACGATTTTCTTATAGAGTGGATGTTTAAATTGTCGTTCGACATTAACAACAATTGTCTTTTCCATCTTATCACTGACCACAATACCTATTTTAGTTGCTTTTGTATTTGCCATTTTTCTCACCTTAAAGATTTCTCTTTTTCTGTAATTATTGTTTTAGCTTGAGCTATGTTTTTCTTTATCAATACCATTCTGTTGGCATTTTCAAGTTGACTCATAGATTGCTGAAAACGAAGATTGAATAACTCTTCTTGAAAATCTTTAAGTTGAATATTTAACTCTTCAACAGTTAAATCTCGGAGTTTCTGTATTTTCATTATTCAATACCCTCTCTAATTATAATTTTTGTTTTTATGGGTAATTTATGGTTTACAAGCTCAGCGGCTCTTTTGGCAATATCAGTGCCAACACCTTCAAATTCGAACATAATCCTGCCCGGTTTTACTACCGCAACCCAATATTCAGGAACACCTTTACCTTTACCCATTCTTGTTTCTGCGGGCTTTGCTGTAATTGGTTTATCTGGGAATATTCGTAACCACAATTTACCTGTTCTCTTCATTTGACGAGTAATAACCACACGAGCTGCTTCAATTTGGCGACTGGTAATCCATCCTGCTTCCAAAGCAATGATGCCATAATTTCCAAAACTGAGTTCAGAACCTCGGTAAGCTTTTCCTCTTCTTCGACCTTTTTGCTGTTTTCTATATTTTACTTTTCTTGGTGCTAACATATTTCACTCTCCCTAATCAAGGATGTCGCCTTTGTAAACCCAAACTTTGACACCGATGATTCCATATTCGGTTTCAACTGGTGTAAGTGCATAATCGATATCAGCTCTCAGCGTATGCAAAGGGGTTCTGCCTTCGGAATATCTTTCTGTTCTGGCCATTTCGGCACCGCCTAAACGACCAGCACATTGAACTTTTATACCCTGAGCACCATCTCTCATTGCATTACGAATAGCAAATTTCATTGCTCTTCTGTATGATGTTCTACGCTTTAGTTGCTCTCCAATTTCTTTCCCTATCAAAGCTGCGTCTGACCAAAGATTCTTAATTTCCTGAACATTAATCAAAATATTTAATTTTGATTTGTTATTCTTATTGATTAACACATTCAGTTCATTTCTAAGTTTATCAATTTCCGAACCTTTTCTACCAATTACTTGGCCGGGTCTTGCAGTATGAATATCAATCGTAATAGATTTGGTTTTTCTCATAATTCTAACTTTAGAAATTGAGGCATCTTCCAATCTTGCTTTGACATATTTTTTGATATTCAAATCTTCGTGCAGATAATCAATATACTCTTTGCCTTGAGCAAACCATATTGAATCTTCTTTTTTGTTTATGCCAATTCTATAACCAACCGGATTAACTTTTTGACCCACTGAAGTCCTCCTGATTATCTTTGATTTTTAATGTAATATGACAAGTTCTTTTTCTGATGATTGTAGCTCTACCTTGAGCACGCGGACGCTGTCTTCTCATTATCGGTCCGTCATCAGCAAAAACTGTATTAACATACATTTTATCAATATCCGCTTTGCCTTCTTTCATTTCAGCATTTGCTATTGCTGATTTCAGTAGCTTTGCAACGTGTGAAGCTACTCTTTTCTTTGAAAAAAGCAATATCTTTTGAGCATCAGGCACAGATTTGCCACGAATAAGATCGAGAATCAATCTTGCTCTGCGTGCTGAACCTCTTAGATTTTTTACTTTAGCTATTGCTTCCATTAGTTATGCTCCTTTTTTCCTGATAATTCCCTTACTACCAACTTTGTGTCCACGATATGTGCGAGTAGGAGAAAATTCTCCTAACTTATGACCCACCATGTTTTCTGTAATGTAAACAGGTATGAATCTTCGTCCATTGTGTACTGCAAAAGTGTGTTCCACAAATTCCGGTAAGATTGTAGATCTTCTAGACCATGTTTTAATTACTTGCTTTTTTTTGTTTTTGTTCATATCTTCAACTTTTTTAGCAAGATGAGCATCTACAAAAGGTCCCTTTTTAATTGATCGAGCCATAATTATTTCCTTCTCTTCTTCTTTTTCTTAATTATGTATTTATCTGAATACTTATGTTTTTTACGGGTGTGTCCGCCTTTTGCCAGAACTCCCCAAGGTGATACAGGATGTCCACCACCAGATGTTTTTGCTTCTCCACCACCCATTGGGTGATCAACTGGATTCATTACAACACCTCTCACTGTTGGTCTTATTCCAAGCCAGCGTTTACGCCCTGCTTTTCCATATACAATGGCACTATGTTCAGAGTTGCCAACTTGCCCGATTGTTGCGTAGCATTCTTTCCTGATAAGATGGACATCATTTGATGGCATCTTGATGTGAACATAATCTTTTTCTTTTGCAACTACCTGTCCGTAAGTGCCGGCACTACGTGCAATCTTTCCACCTTGACCTCTCTTAAGTTCAATATTGTGGATAATTGTTCCAAGCGGAATTCTCTCTAACGAAAGAGCATTTCCTACTTTCACTTCTGCTTTTGGACCTGTCATAATCCAGTCATTCACATTCAAACCTTTTGGAGCCAAAATGTATCTTTTTTCTCCATCTTTATAGAACAGTAACGCAATTCTGGCACTTCTATTTGGATCATATTCAATCGCTGCAACTCTTGCCGGAATTTCCATTTTATTTCTTTTGAAATCTATTATTCTATAATGTTTTCTATGCCCACCGCCACGATGACGACAAGTAATCCTGCCTTGATTATTTCTGCCGGATTTTTGATGACGTTTTTTGATTAAAGATTTTTCTGGTTTACTTTTTGTGATTTCTTCAAAAGTAAAACCAGTTTTAAATCTCATCGTCGGATTTATTGGTCTATATTTTTTGATTCCCATTTCAAGCTCCCCTTTTTATGATTCAAATTCAGCTATGGAATCGCCTTCTTTGAGTTTTACAACTGCTTTTTTCCAATCTGCTCTTTTGCCAGAATATCTTCCCATTCTCTTCACTTTTCCGCGTTGGTTTATTGTGTTCACATTCAAAACCGTAACCTTGAAAGTTCTCTCAATTGCCTTTTTAATTTCGATTTTATTGGCAATTTTACTCACGCGAAAAGTATATGCATTTACCGCATTTTGAATTGAAGAAGTTTTTTCGGTAATCATCGGAGCGATTAATATCTCTCTATCATCTCTCATTTGCGAATACCTCCTCCATTTTCTTCAAAGCAGATTCAGTAATTATCAAATGATTATTATTCAAAATCTGATAAGCATAAATGCTATCTGCTTTATTCATTGAAACTCGTGGAATATTGGTGAATGATTTGATAATTGAGCTGTCATTTCCATCTATTAATAACAATTTTTTACCGTTATTAGGAGATATTTTTGACAGTAACTCTTTTGCTATTTTTGTATTTGGTTTATCAAATTTCAAATCTTCAAGAACTATGATTTGTTTCTCATTTGCTCTTTCAGTAAGTGCAAGTTTCAATGCCAATCTTTTCTTCTTCTTTGGAATTTTCTTTGTCCAATCTTTGGGTTTCGGGCCAAATGCTCTACCACCACCAACTCGAATAGGAGTTCGCAAATTACCCGGTCGAGCATTACCTGTTCCTTTTTGTCTATATAACTTTCTGCCACTTCCGTGAGCTTCTGCACGCGTTTGCACAGAAGATGTACCTTGGCGTTGATTTGCCTGATACATATTAATAACTTCATACAATAAAGCTTTGGGATTTTTTGATTCGGCAGCAAAAAGTGATTTGGGAAGTTGAACTTTTCCCACTTCCTCACCTTTTATAGAATATTTATTTACTTTTAACATTTATATTTCTCCCAATTAAAGCTCTTTTCTCAATCTAACTATAGAATTTCGATGACCCGGAACAGCACCTTTTACCAATACAAGATTTCTTTCCAAATCAACCTTAATAACTTTAGAATTCAAGATTGAAATTTTTTCCACACCTTTATGGCCTGCAAGTTTTTTACCTTTGAATACCCTTGCCGGAGTAGCACATTGACCAATCGAACCTGGACCTCTATAAGATTCGTGAACACCGTGAGTAGCTTTTCCACCATGAAATCCGTGTCTTTTTATTACTCCAGTAAATCCTTTTCCTTTTGAAGTTCCAGTAATTTCCAAAATTTCATTCTTCACAAACATGCTCACATCAAAAACTTCACCCTCTTCAATATCGGTGTACATTTTAAGACGAAATTCACGCAAATATCTATAAAAAGGACTTTTATGTTTTTTGAAATGTCCTGCTTTTGGCTTGGAAACTTTTTTCTCGGTAACTTCTTCAAAGCCCAACTGAACTGAATTATACCCGTGTTTTTCTATCGTTTTGCGATGAATAACTCGGCAAGGTCCAGCTTGTATCACCGTAACCGGAATTTTCTTTCCATTCTTATCGAAAACTTGAGTCATGCCAAGTTTTTTTCCTATTAAACCTATCATTCTTTTGCTCCTCTACGCCTTAATTTCGACGTGAACTCCAGCCGGCAAGTTCAGCTTTTTTAAAGCTCCAGTGGTTTGAGGTGTGGGATTCACAATGTCGATTAATCTTTTGTGAATTCTCATCTCAAATTGTTCCTGTGCTTTCTTATTAACATGTGGAGATTTTAATACGGTGTATATTGATTTGTCGGTAGGTAATGGAATTGGTCCTACGATTTTCGCACCTGTATTTTTTGTGTTATTTATAATTTCAGCTACTGATTTATCTAATAAACGATAATCGTAAGCTTTCAATTTAATTCTAATTCTGTCGCTTGTTTTTTTAGCCACATTTCCTCCGCGATTATTCGCCAATTTCGCTAACAACGCCAGCGCCGATAGTTCTTCCGCCTTCACGAA